>NZ_JBFBAM010000005.1:0-270918 GCF_040682195.1 Kutzneria sp. NPDC051319
CGCGCAAGGCATCACGCCGGTCCCGCTCGGGGTCAGACCGGGTCGGGAGGACCACCATCTACATCCTCACTGTCCCGCTCTCCGGCACACCGAAACACGGTTTCAGGCAGCCCCGAAACCCGCGTGCGACTGCCCGTCCGAGGCGCATAGCCTTATCGGCGTGTGTTCCGACCGGGTCTTCTTCAACCCTCCGGCGCGACCCCATCAGCAGGTCGTGGCCGTGCTTGAGCGTGCCCTCCGGGAACCGACCGACGAGTCCCGGTTCGACGCCAGCGACGCGTTGGTCGGGATCGCCCTGGGCGATGACGACCGGGACTTCGTCGAACACTGGTGCATGCAGATCGGCACCCGGGCTCCGTCCGGCAGCCCCCTGCTCGGGCTCGCCACGCTCTGCCTCGACCACACCGCCCGCCGCTTCGGCCACCTCAGCCCCGAGGCCATCGCTCTGGCCACGTCCCTCGCCGCCCGCGCCCGGACCGACCCCAGCGATGTCAGTACCCAGGCCCTCGACGGCTACGGCGACATCCAGACCTACCTCTTTCCACGGCGCTACCGGCTGCCGTCCTGGCTCAGGCACCGGTTGCCCGTGTCATGGTGGTTCTGACCCACGCCTCATGGCCCGTACCGGGTAGTTCCTGATGCCGATCCAGTTCTCGGACTTGAGGGCCGGCGTCCGCGGTGATTGTGCCTGTACTGGGCGGCCTTAGAAGCCGGTCCGGCTCGCGAGCCTGGCGACTGGTGCCTGCGGTGATTGTGCCCGTACCGGGCAGTTCCTGATGCCGGTCCAGCCCTTGAACCTGGCGGCCGGCGCCCGCGGTGATTGCTCGTACCGAGCAGCCCCCGAATACAGCCTAGACCTCGAACCTGGCAATCCCGCTCGGCGTGATCTTGGTCGACCTCGCCCGCCCCGGACTCCCAGGTTGATCTGGTTGGATTGATTCGGGGGCAGCTCAAAAACGACCCGGCTCAGGCGAGCACGGTGCCGCCGTTCCACGTCACGCCGACCTGTCGGTAGTAGGCGCCGATGTACTCGTCCACGGTCAGATCGGCCAGCTCTTCGGTCGGCGACTCGAACAGCCGGAGATCGGCCCGGGCGGCCCAGGCCTGGCCGCCCTCGAAGGCAGCCGACTTGGACTCCACCAGCTCCCCGTAGCTGTCCGGCTGGCCGGGCTCGATGGAGGGCTGGAAGCGGTGGTGGGCCATCGGGTACGCGTTGACGAAACCGTTGTGGGGGCTGGGTTCGGTGAGCTCGATGACGGCCTCGGCGAGGCGCCGGTCGCCGGCGGCGAGGGTGGCGCCGAAGCGGGCGCCGGGCGCGAGGCGGGGCGCGTGGCCGAAGGGGTGGGGCCGGGTCTGGTGGATGGAGCCGAACTTCTTGGGATAGCCCTGGTGCAGCCCGCGCGCGAGGGAGAAGTCCTTGTCCACCCAGATGAACACGCAGCGCGAGTAGGTCCGGCCGGCGAACTGGCAGCGGACGACGACAAAACATTCCTTGTACTGCGAGCGAACCGGGTCGAGCAGCTCGGCGCCGCCGTCGGAACAGGCCTGCCAGTCGGCCCAGATCAGGGCGACCGCGCCGGGATCGTCGGGGGCCGGCGCGAGGGGCTCGGGCAGCAGCGCGGCGACCTTGTCGGGATCCGTGCGGTACTCGACGGTGATCAGATCGCCCGCGTAGTGCCACGGCGGAGCGGCGGTCACCGACGCCCGGCCGGTCGGTGTGCGCGGGTGCAGAAAGCCCTTCACGTGCCGCCTCCCGATGTTCGTTTGGGTACGTACGATATCGCCCTTGTTGCCGGCCTGTCACGGCGCTATGGTTCGGAATCAAACGATGGAGGGTGTGGAGGATGGCAGCGCAGGCCGACCGCGTCGTGGCCGAACTGACCGCCAAGGGAGTCGACGTGGTCCGCGTCGCCTTCCCCGACCTGATGGGCACCGAGCGCTCCAAGGAGCTGCTCGTCGAGCAGCTGCCCGCCGCCGTCGAACGGGGCGTGGCCTTCTGTCGCGCCGTCTACCACACCAGCCCCCGCGGTGACACCGTTGCGGTGCCCGGCGGCCTGGACGCCGGACTGCCGGACATCGAGATCATCCCCGATCTGGACACGCTCGCGGTGGTGCCGTGGGAACCGGGCGTGGCGACGTGCATCGGCGATCAGCGCGACGGGGGCGAGTCGCCACGGGCGGTGCTCGGCCGCGTCGTCGCCGGCCTCGCCGAGTCCGGGCTGCGCCCGCTGGTCGGCCCCGAGTTGGAGTACTACCTCTGCGTGCCGGACGGGAACGGCTTCGCGCCGTATTCGCCCGAACCCGGCAACGTCTACGTCAGCGGCACGCGCGGCGACCCCGACCTGCACCTGATCCGGACGGTCCGCAACCTCCGCGACCTCGGGCTCGGTGTGCTCAGCGGCAACCATGAGTACTGCCCGGGCCAGTTCGAGATCAACCTCGCCCACTCCGGCGCGCTGGACGCCGCCGACCGGGCCTTCCGCTTCAAGGCCGCCGTCAAGGACCTTGCCCGGCGCGAGGGCAAGCTCGCGACCTTCATGGCCAAGCCGTTCAACAGGCACGGTGCTTCCGGTTTCCACGTGCACGTGTCGTTCGTCGACGCGGCCGGCGAGAACCTCGGCGCCGACGAGTCCGCCGAGTACGGCATGAGTCCGCTGCTGCGTCACGCCCTGGCCGGCGTGCTCCGGCACGCGCCCGCGCTGACGGCGTTGACCAACCCGACCGTCAACTCCTACAAGCGTTTCGGCCCCGACACGCTCGCTCCGTGGCTGATCGACTGGGGCCTGGACAACCGCAGCGCGATGGTCCGTGTGCCGCCCGATCGCGGCGCCGGAACCCGGATCGAGGTCCGGCTGCCGGACGCTTCCGCCAACCCGTACCTGGTGCACGCCGGAGTGCTGGCCGCGATGCGGCTCGGCATCGAGGACGGCCTGGAACCCCCTGCGCCGCTTGAGGGTTACGGCTACAACGCCGACCGTACCGCCGTGCTGCCCATGTCCCTGCCCGCCGCACTCGACGCGCTTGATGACGACTCGGCGCTGCAAGCCTTGCTGGGCAAGGACTTCGTGAGCTCGTTCAGCGTGCTCAAGCGGGCCGAGGTCGCCCGGTTCGAGCAATGGGTGACCGATTGGGAGTTCCGCGAGTATGCCTACCACATCTGAGCAGTTGCGCCCCTGGCTCGACCGCGTGTTGGCCAACCACGAGTCGTGGACCGCCGAATTCGGCGAGTACGCACGACACGATTCGTTGGCGCTCAAGGACAGTGACGTGGAGGCCGCGCTCGATGAGCTGGCGTCCCGGCTGCGCGACAACTACCCGTTCTTCCATCCCCGCTACGCCGGCCAGATGCTCAAGCCGCCGCACCCGGTGGCGATCGCCGGCTACGCCGCCGCGATGCTGATCAACCCCAACAACCACGCCCTCGACGGCGGTCCCGCCACCGCCAAGATGGAGCGGGAGGTCGTGCGCCAGCTCGCCGAGATGTTCGGCTACGGCGAGCACCTCGGGCACCTCACCTCCAGCGGCACCATCGCCAACCTCGAAGCCCTCTATGTGGCAAGGGAAATCCATCCCGATCTCGGTATCGCGTACAGTGTGGACAGTCACTACACCCATTCGCGGATGTGCAGGCTGATCGGCGTCACCGGTCACGCCGTCCCGGTCGACAACACCGGCAAGATGGACCTGGACGCCCTGGAGTCCTTGCTCCGCAGCGGAAAGGTCGGCACCGTTGTCGTCACCGCCGGCACCACCGGACTCGGTGTCGTCGATCCCGTCCACGAGGTCGTCGCGCTGCGATCCCGCTACGACTTCCGGATCCACGTCGACGCCGCTTATGGCGGCTTCTTCAGCCTGATCGCCGGCACCGAGGGCATCGATCCCTTGCCGTGGCAGGCGATTCGCCACTGTGACTCCATTGTGGTCGATCCCCACAAGCACGGCCTGCAGCCCTACGGCTGTGGCACGGTGTTGTTCGCCGACCCGGCCGTCGGCCGCTTCTACGTGCACGATTCCCCGTACACCTACTTCACTTCCGACGAGCTGCACCTCGGCGAGATCAGCCTGGAATGCTCCCGTCCCGGCGCCGCCGCAGCAGCCCTGTGGTTGACACTCAAGCTGCTGCCCCTGCGAGCCGACGGCCTCGGCGCCGTGCTCGCCGCCGGTCGCCGTGCCGCCGTCCGGTGGCACGGTCTGATCGACCAGTCCGATCGGCTCGTGCCCTATCAGCGTCCCGAACTCGACATCGTCACCTACTTCCCGGCCGAGCCGACGCTCTCCGCGATCGACGCCGCGTCCGAGCGGATGCTGCGGGAGGGCATGGCCGACAAGGACGATCCGCTCTACCTCAGCACGTTGCGGGCCGGCGCCGACGCCTTCGGTCAACGGGGCATCGCTGCCGTCGCCGACGCCGACGGTGCCCGGGTACTGCGTAGCGTGCTGATGAAGCCCGAGTCCGAGGACTATCTGGGTAGGCTGCACGAGAGGGTAGTCGCGCTGGCCGGATAGGAGTCGCCTGGTGGACGTCGTCATCGTCGGTGGTGGGCACAACGGTCTGGTTGCCGCGGCCTATCTGGCCCGGGCCGGCAAGTCCGTGCAGGTCCTGGAGCGGCTCGACGCCGTCGGCGGCGCCGCCGTGTCCTTCCAGGCCTTCCCCGGTGTCGACGTCCGGCTGTCGCGCTACTCGTATCTGGTCAGCCTGTTGCCGCGCAAGGTGATCGCCGATCTCGACCTGTCGATCTCCTTGCTCCGCCGACGGATGTCCTCCTACACCCCCGTCGGCGACCGCGGCCTCCTCGTCGACACCGAGGATCCTTCTCGCACCGCACGGTCCTTTGTGGATCCCGCCGACTTCGCCGCGTGGCAGCGCTTCTACGCCATGACCGCCCGTGTCGCCTCTCGCGTGTTCCCCACCCTCACGGAACCCTTGACCAGCAAGGCTTCCCTTCGCGCCCGGGTCAACGACGATGAGGCGTGGCGGGTTCTGTTCGAGGAGCCCATCAGCCACGTCGTCGAGCATTCCTTCCGTGACGACATCGTTCGCGGCGTTGTGCTCACCGACGCCCTCATCGGCACCTTCGCCTCCGCCGACGATCCCGCCCTGCGTCAGAACCGTTGTTTCCTCTACCACGTCATCGGAAACGGCACCGGTGACTGGGACGTCCCCGTCGGTGGCATGGGCTCCGTCACCGCCGCCCTTGAGCACGCCGCCCGCTCCGCCGGCGCCCGGATCCTCACCGGCGCCACCGTCACCTCCATCACCCCCGACGGCGAAGTTCGTTACATCGCAGGCAATTCCTCCCATGTCATCCACGGCGACCATGTCCTCGTCAACGCCTCTCCCGCCGAGCTCTCCCGCCTCCTCGGCGACCTCCCCGAGCCCGCCGAGGGCGCCCAGCTCAAGGTCAACATGGTGCTGCGCCGCCTACCCCGCCTCCGCGACTCCTCCGTCGACCCCCGCGACGCCTTCGGCGGCACCTTCCACGTCAACGAGTCCTATTCCCAGCTCGCCACCGCCTACGCCGAGGCCTCCGCCGGCCGGATCCCTTCACTGCCCCCGTGCGAGATCTACTGCCATTCCCTCACCGACCCCTCCATCGTCGGCGAGTCCGGCGCCCACACCCTCACCCTCTTCGGGCTCCACATGCCCGCACGCCTCTTCGCCGCCGACAACGAGGCCGCCCGCTCCCAGGCCCTCGCCGCGACCTTGGCGTCCCTCAACCACGTCCTCGCCGAGCCCATCGAGTCCTGCCTCTGGATCGACCCCTCCGGCCGCCCTTGCATCGAGGCCAAGACCCCCGTCGACCTCGAGCACTCCCTCGGCCTCCCCGGCGGTCACATCTTCCACCGTGACCTCACCTGGCCCTACAGCGACGATTCCCCCGGCTCCTGGGGCGTCGAAACCCCCCACCCCCGCATCCTCCTCTGCGGTGCCGGCGCCCAACGCGGTGGCGGCGTCTCCGGCATCCCAGGCCACAACGCCGCCATGAAAATCCTCACCGCTGGGGTGTGACACGGCTAGCCTGGAGTGCTGACCCGAGATAACGAGGGGGAGCACGGTGGATTGGTCGAGCGAAGTCGACTCAATCAAGGTGACAATGCCGAGTGGAAAGGCCGACCGCTCCGCGGCGTTGGTACTGCTCTGGTCGATCAGCCAGGCACGATTCGAGGAACCGCGTCTCATGCGCTGGTCCGCGGTTCGTGACGAACTAACCGAGCTCTTTGCTCGATATGGCTCGCCGAGTTCGACAGATCCATTTGCTGGCCTGGCGGATTCGCCGTGGTGGGAGGTCTCGGGAACAGCGGAAGGGGGCCTTCCCGAGGAGGTCTACGGCGCCGTGGCCAAGGACGCCGACCAGCGCAACCAGGCGGTCGATGCTCTCACCGGCAGGTTCTTTACCGGGACCGTGGTTGTGCTGCTTGCCGAGTTGGGGCTGAGTCCCTCCTGGGACGGTTATGGGCCGGTGCCTGGCGTCAAGGTGGGCGACTGGTTTCCGAAGCGAGTGGATGCCTACCGCGCCAAGGTGCATCGGCAGCTCCAAGCCGGCATTTGCGGCACGGCGAAGAATGGCTGCGAGTCAATCGCCATCGTCGGTGGCTACGAGGATGACATCGACAACGGTGACGTCATTGTCTACACCGGCGAGGGAGGCAGGGACGCTAAGACTGGCAAGCAAGTCGCCCATCAGCGGCTCACCAAGGGCAACGCTGCCTTGGTTACCAGCAAGATGGAGCGCAAGCCGGTTCGAGTGCTGCGCGGCTCGACCTCGGCGGGATACACCTATGGTGGGCTGTACCTGGTCGAGAATTACTGGCAGGCCACTGGCAAGTCCGGTTTCCGGATTTGGCAATACGAGATGGTCGCGATCGACTCGGTACCCTCGACGGAACCGCTGACCCCGCAGGGCGTCGTACAACCTGGTCGGCGAGGTAGCCACGCGGAACGGCTGATGCGGTCGGCGATCATTGCTCACTGGGTGAAGGAGATTAACAACTTCACGTGTCAGTTCTGTGGCAATCGTTACGACTCGCCGGTCGGACCGTACGCCGAGACGGCCCATATCAAGCCGCTTGGTGGCAAACATGCCGGGCCGGACATCGTGGAGAACGCGCTCTGTCTCTGTCCGACCCATCACAAGTTGTTCGATCTTGGCGCTTTTATTATCGACGACGATCGATACGTGGTTGACGTGATGGCCGGTTTGCGGATGGGGCCGCTGAACGAGGTTGGGGCCCACCGCATCGACATTCAGTTTGCCGCCTATCATCGCGAACTTCGGCCGATCTGAAGGGGTGGCTCCCGCTCGACGGCAGGGGTGTCGGGCAGGAGCCACCGGCGACGTCACAGGAGGGTCAGAAGGTGACGTCGGCGCAGGAGTAGAACGCGTTGCCGGTATCGGCGATGTCCCAGACACCGAGGATGAGGTGGTGGCCGGTCTTGCCGGCGGGGAGGGCGCCGGGGATGGAGACGTCGCCGGAGGGGCGCTTGCCGCCCCAGTTGGAGGTGAGGAAGGGGGCGGGGTCGAGGGAGGCGCGGGTGAGGGGCTTGGTGGGGTCCCAACCGTTGCGGGTGACGAAGTAGCGGAAGTCGGTGGTGGCGTGGATGGCGGTGAAGTGCCAGGTGAAGGTGTAGGGGGCGCCGGAGGTGAGCTTGGTGGTGGGCCAGGCGCCGGAGCGGGGGTCGTCGAGCTGGGCGAAGCGGGCGATGCCGCCGGCGCAGATCTTGCCGTCGGCGGGGCCGGCGGCGGGGAAGTTCTTGGGGCCCTCGACGGACTGGGGCTCGTACTGGATGTCGCCGCAGTTCTTCACGACGCCGGTGGCGCACAGGGAAGAGCGGCTGACGGGGTTGGTGGTGTAGCCGTGGGCCTGAGCGACGCCGGCGAGCAGCACGGGTAGGGCGACGGCCAGGACGGCGAGCAGGGGTAGGGCGAACCTGGTGCGCATGAGACAACCCCCAAGGGTCGGCAGGGAATCAAGCGCGGCGGCCGAAGTGGTATAGACCACTTGTCGAGGTTCAGTATGGTGGCGCGGGGAGAACGGCCGCGAGGTCCGATCGGGCTACCGGGTGCGGAGACCGTCGAAGGCGATTGCGCACACAGCGTCAGCGATGGAGGCGCCGGAGCGCGGGCGGTACCACTCGATCAGCGAGTTGACCATGCCGAACAGCAGTCGTGCGGTCACGGCGGGGTCAACATCGGGCCGGACGTCGCCCTCGGCCTCGGCCTGCTTGACGAGGTCGGTGACGAGCCGGTCGAACTCCTTGCGCCGGGTGACGGCGGCGCGCTCGATGCGAGTGTTGCCGCGGGCGCGGAGCAGCAGGGTGACGAAAGGCAGCCGGTCGACCAGGACGGCGACGCTGCCGCGGACGACGTGCTCGAGGCGGTCGATGGCCCGGCCGTCCATGGCCTGGGCCTCGGCGGCGACGGCGAACAGGCCGTCTAGGGCGCGGTCCATGGCCAGTCGCAGCAACTCCTCCTTGCTGCTGACATGGTGGTAGATGGCGGACTTGGTGATGCCGAGCTTGCGCGAGAGCTCCTCCATCGAGGTGGCCTCGTAACCGCGCTCGTTGAACACCTTCACCGCGACGGCCAGCAGCGACTCCTGGTCGTAGCCGGGCCGACCTCGGCGTGGCGCTGGCTCCACGGTGCCTCCCACCCTTGCGAACTGACCGAATGGCCGGTTAATAATAGCGTGCCGACGCCCGAAGGAGAGCCGCCATGCCGGAAGTGTTCCTCGTCGACGGAGTGCGCACCGCGCAGGGACGCTACGGCGGCGCGCTGGCCAAGGAGCGCCCGGACGACCTGGCCGCCCTGGTGGTCGCGGAGGCGGTCCGGCGCGCCGACATCCCGACGGACGTGATCGACGAAGTGATCCTCGGCGCGGCCAACCAGGCGGGCGAGGACAACCGCAACGTGGCCCGGATGGCGGTCCTGCTGGCCGGCCTGCCCGATCACACGCCCGGCTACACGGTGAATCGCCTGTGCGCCAGCGGATTGACGGCGATCGCCTCGGCGGCGCAGGCGATCCGGGCCGGCGAGGCGGACGTGATCGTCGCCGGCGGTGTGGAGTCGATGACCAGGGCCCCGTGGGTGATGGCCAAGCCGGGCACGCCATGGGCCCGGCCGGGCGAGGTGAGCGACACCTCGCTGGGCTGGCGGTTCACGAATCCCAGGTACGACAAGCAAACCACGTTGTCGATGGGGGAGACGGCCGAAGAGGTCGCGGCCCTGGACGGCATCAGCCGCGAAGACAGCGACGCGTTCGCCCTGCGCAGCCACCAGAAAGCCGTGAATGCCATCGACAAGGGCCACTTCGTCAACGAGATCGTCCCCGTCGGCGACTTCGCCAGGGACGAAGGTCCGCGCCCATCGACCACGATGGACAAGCTGGCAACGCTGAAGACGGTGTTCCGCAAGGACGGCGTCGTCACGGCCGGCTCGTCGTCGCCGCTGTCCGACGGTGCGGCGGCGCTGGTTCTGGCCAGCGAGGAAGCCGTGAGGACCCACAATCTCACCCCGAGGGCCAGGGTGATCGCCAGCGCCTCGGCCGGCGTCGCCCCGCACGTGATGGGTCTCGGACCGGTCCCCGCGACGGAGAAGCTGTTGTCCCGCACCGGACTCCGGATCGACGACCTGGACGCCGTAGAGCTGAACGAGGCGTTCGCGGTGCAGAGCCTGGCGGTGATGCGCCGGCTGAAGCTGGACGAGGAGAAGGTCAACGCCGACGGCGGCGCGATCGCGCTGGGTCATCCGCTGGGCTGCTCGGGCGCGCGGCTGGTCGTCACCCTGTTGGGGCGGCTGGAGCGCGAGCGCGGCCGGCGCGGCCTGGCTACGTTGTGTGTCGGGGTCGGTCAGGGTGTGGCAATGCTCGTGGAAAGGGTCTGACGTGCAGATCGGTGTGGTGGGCGGCGGCCGGATGGGGTCCGGCATCGCCCAGGTGTTCGCGGCGGCGGGCGCCGACGTGACGGTGGTGGAGAGCGACACCATCGCCGCCAAGGCGGCCTTGACGAGGGTCGAGACGGGCCTGCGTCGGGCGGCCGAGCGCGGCAAGCTGGACGGCACGCCGAGCCAGGTGCTGGGGCGCATCGACTTCGTCACGGACATCCCGTCGCTGCCGACGAACGCGGACCTGGTGGTGGAGGCCGTCCCGGAGGCCCCGGAGCTCAAGGTTCGCGTGCTCACGGCGGTCGAGCTGGCCGTCTCCACGTCCACGGTCGTGGCCACCAACACCAGCTCGCTGTCGATCGCCGAGCTGGGCTCGGTGCTGGTGCACTCGGGCCGCTTCGTGGGCATGCACTTCTTCAACCCGGTGCCGGTGTCCAAGCTGGTGGAGATCGTGCTCGGCCCCAACACCACCGACGAGGTGCGGGACAAGGCCCTGGACTGGGTGCGGCTGCTGGGCAAGTCGGACGTGGTGGTTCGCGACTCGCCGGGCTTCGCGACCAGCCGGCTGGGCGTGATGCTCGGTCTGGAGGCGATCCGGATGCTGGAGGAGGGCGTCACCGACGCCGAGTCCATCGACCGGGCGATGGAGCTGGGCTACGGCCACCCGATGGGCCCGCTGCGCTCGACCGACCTGGTCGGCCTGGACGTGCGGCTGGCCATCGCCGAGTACCTGGAGCGGACGCTGGGCGACCGGTTCGCCCCGCCGAAGTTGTTGCGGGACAAGGTGGAGCGGGGCGAACTGGGCCGCAAGTCGGGGCAGGGCTTCTACGCCTGGAACTGAGCTACTTGCCCTGGAAGACGACCGGCTGCTTGGCCAGGAAGGACTCCACGGCGCCTTGGTGGTCGGCGGTCAGGCCGAGTGCGGTCTGAGCCGTCGCCTCCGCGGCCAGCACATCGGCCAGCGGCGGCTGGAAGCTGGCCGCCAAGGCCGCCTTCGCGGCGGCGAACGCAAGCGTTGGCCCATTTGCCAGCTTCGAAGCCAGCTCGCGAACCTCGTCGACGAACGACGAGTCCGGCACGACCCGCCCGACGACGCCCCACTCCAGGGCCTGCGCGGCGGTGAACGGCGTCCCGAGCAGCACGAGTTCGCTGGCCCGGGCGGCGCCGACGGCCCGCGCGAGCGTGGCCGACAGGCCGGAGTCGCAGGTCAGCCCGATGCCGGTGAAGGCGGTGGCGAACTTGGCCGACTCGACGGCGATCCGCAGGTCGCAGGCCAGCGCCAGGCCGAGGCCGGCGCCGACGCACGTGCCGTTCATGGCGGCCAGCACCGGCTTGGGCATGCCGGTCAGGGCCAGCACGATCGGGTTGTAGTGGTCGCCGACGGTGTCCAGCGCGGTCGCGGCGTCGGCGCGGAGGGCCGCGGCGTGCTCGGCCAGGTCCTGACCTGCGCAGAAGGCGCGACCGGAGCCGGTGAGCACGACGGCGCGGACCGAGTCGTCGGCGGCGACCTGGCGCACCGCGGCCAGCAGCGATTCCTTCATCGGCACGGTGAGCGCGTTGCGCCGCGCCTGCGCGTCCAGGGTGATGGTCGCGACAGCTCCGTCGACGTCGAGCGAAACGGTTTCCCCAGCGGTTTCCCTCACCATGCGCACACGCTAGCATGTTAACGAACGGACGGTCAGTAATTCGGTCGCGAGAGGTGCTTCAGATGGCTCTGCTGCGCAGCTATGTCAACGGCCGGTGGCACACGCCGACGGTCGACGGCCAGCCGCTGCACGACGCGGTGACCGGCGAAGAGGTGTGCACGATCTCGTCGGCCGGCGTCGACTTCGCCGCCGCGCTGGAGCACGGCCGCCGCGTGGGCGGCCCGGCGCTGCGCGAGCTGACGTTCCACCAGCGCGCCGCCCTGCTCAAGGCCGTCGCCTCCTTGCTGCGCGAGCACCGTGAGGAGCTGTACGCGCTGTCGGCCCGCACGGGCGCCACCAAGACCGACTCGATGGTCGACATCGACGGCGGCATCGGCGTGCTGTTCAGCTACTCCGGCAAGGGCCGCCGCGAGCTGCCCAACGCCAAGGTTTACGTGGACGGCGACATCGAGCCGCTCGGCAAGACCGGCACCTTCCTCGGCCAGCACATCCACACTCCGTTGCGCGGCGTGGCCGTGCAGATCAACGCCTTCAACTTCCCGATGTGGGGGCCGCTGGAGAAGTTCGCGCCGGCCTTCGTCGCCGGCATGCCGTCGCTGATCAAGCCGGCCAGCCAGACCGCCTACCTGACCGCCCGCATGGTCGAGCTGGTCATCGAGTCCGGCCTGCTGCCGGAGGGCTCACTCCAGTTCGTCGCGGGCAGCGCCGGCGACCTGCTGGACCACCTCACCGAGCAGGACCTGGTCGGCTTCACCGGCTCCGCCTCGACCGCGCAGCGGCTGCGCACGCACCCCGTCGTGGTGAACCGGTCGGTGCGGTTCAACGCCGAGGCTGACTCCCTGAACTGCTCGATCCTCGGCCCGGACGCCAAACCCGGCACGACCGAGTTCGACCTGTACGTGAAGCAGCTGGTCAGCGAGATGACCGTGAAGGCGGGCCAGAAGTGCACGGCCATCCGCCGCGCCTTCGTGCCCGCCGACCTGATCGACGCGGTGGCCGAGGCGGCGTCCGAGCGGCTGGCCAAGGTGAAGGTCGGCAACCCGACGGCCGAGGGCGTGCGCATGGGCGCGCTGGCCAGCCTGGAGCAGCGCGAGGAAGTCCGGCGCTCGCTCAAGGGCCTGCTGGAGGCCGGCCGCGTCGTCTTCGGTGACGCCGAGAAGGTGGACCTGGTGGACGCAGACGCCACCAAGGGCTCATTCATGTCACCGGTTCTGCTTCGTGCCGACGACGCTGAGCTGCCGCAGCCGCACGAGGTGGAGGCGTTCGGCCCGGTCAGCACGCTGCTGCCGTACACCTCGACCGAGCACGTCATCGAGCTGGCCGCCCGCGGCCAGGGCAGCCTGGTCGGCTCGATCGTCACCGGCGACGCCGAGTTCGCGCGAGACGTGGTGCTGGGCGTCGCCCCGTGGCACGGCCGACTGCTCGTCCTGGACGCCGACGACGCCAAGGAGTCCACCGGCCATGGCTCGCCGCTGCCGATGCTCGTGCACGGCGGCCCCGGTCGCGCCGGCGGCGGCGAGGAGATGGGCGGCATCCGCGGCGTGCTGCACCACATGCAGCGCACCGCCATCCAGGCCAGCCCGAAGGTGCTCAGCGCGATCACCGGCCGCTGGGTCCCGGGCGCCGATCGGCATGACGACGGCGTGCACCCGTTCCGGAAGTCGTTGGCGGAGCTGAAGATCGGCGACACGGTGGTGGCCGGGCCGCGGGCGGTGACGCTGGCCGACATCGAGCACTTCGCCGAGTTCACCGGCGACACCTTCTACGCGCACATGGACGAGGAAGCGGCCAAGGCCAACCCGTTCTTCGAGGGCCGGGTGGCGCACGGCTACCTGATCGTCTCGTTCGCGGCCGGCCTGTTCGTGTCGCCCGAGCCCGGGCCGGTGCTGGCCAACTACGGCCTGGAGAACCTGCGGTTCCTGACGCCGGTCTACCCCGGCGACGAGCTGACCGTGACGCTGACGGCCAAGCAGATCACCCCGCGCGAGGCAGGAGACTACGGCGAGGTCCGCTGGGACGCGGACGTGACCAAGCAGACCGGAGAGTCGGTCGCCAAGTACGACGTGTTGACGCTGGTGGCGAAAAATGACTGACCTGCAACAGGATTTCGAGGCGACCATCGCGGCGGACCACCGGATCGAGCCGCGGGACTGGCTGCCCGAGGGCTACCGCAAGACGATGATCCGGCAGATCGCGCAGCACGCGCACTCGGAGATCATCGGCATGCAGCCCGAGGGCAACTGGATCACCCGCGCGCCTTCCTTGCGGCGCAAGGCGATCCTGCTGGCCAAGGTGCAGGACGAGGCCGGGCACGGGCTGTACCTGTACTCGGCGGCGGAGACGCTGGGCGCCGACCGGGGCGACCTGACCGAGATGCTGATCTCGGGCCGGCAGAAGTACTCGTCGATCTTCAACTACCCGACGCTGACCTTCGCCGACGTCGGCGTGATCGGCTGGCTGGTGGACGGCGCGGCGATCTGCAACCAGGTTCCCCTGTGTCGCAGCTCGTACGGCCCGTACGCGCGGGCGATGATCCGCATCTGCAAGGAGGAGTCCTTCCATCAGCGGCAGGGATACGAGCTGCTGCTGACGCTGATGCGGGGCACCCAGGCGCAGCGGGACATGGTGCAGGACGCCGTGAACCGGTGGTGGTGGCCCTCGCTGATGATGTTCGGTCCGCCGGACGACGCCTCGCCCAACACCGCGCAGTCGATGGCGTGGAAGATCAAGCGCCACACCAACGACGAGCTGCGGCAGCGGTTCGTGGACATGAGTGTTCCTCAGGCCGAGAAACTCGGTGTGACCTTCCCCGACCCGGATCTGAAGTGGAACTCCGAGCGGGAGCACTACGACTTCGGGCCGATCGACTGGAGCGAGCTCAAGCGCGTGATCTCCGGCGACGGGCCGTGCAACGCCGAGCGCATCGAGAACCGGCGTCGCGCCCACGAGGACGGCGACTGGGTCCGTGAAGCGGCGATCGCCCACGCGGCCAAGAACTCCCGGAAGGCGGCGGTGGCATGAGCAGGAACAGTTGGCCGCTGTACGAGGTTTTCGTGCGAGGCAAGCGCGGCCTGAACCACGTGCACGTCGGTTCCCTGCACGCGGCCGATGACGAGATGGCCGTGCGGCACGCCCGGGACCTGTACACCCGGCGCAACGAGGGCGTGAGCATCTGGGTCGTGAAGGCCGCGGACATCACCGCGTCCAGCCCGGACGAGAAGGACCCGTTCTTCGAGCCCAGCGGCGACAAGGTGTACCGGCACCCGACCTTCTACGAGATCCCCGACGACGTTCCCCACATGTGAGCAGGCGACCATGTTCGACAACGCTTACGAGGCACTGAGTTCCGAGGGCGATGCTCGCTGGGCCTTCGGCACCGGCTTCGCCGACCCGCTGTCCGGTGTGGACACCACGGTGCCGTCCGATGTGGACGCCGCCGGACTGGCGGCGTACTGCCTGATGCTGGCCGATGACGCCCTGGTGATGTCGCACCGGCTGCAGGAGTGGTGCACGCGGGCGCCGGAGCTGGAGGACGAGGTCGCACTGGCCAACATCGGGCTGGACCTGTTGGGGCAGGCCCGATTGCTGCTGACCCGGGCCGGCAAGGCCGACGGCACCGAGCGGTCCGACGACGACTTCGCCTTCCTGCGGGACGCGCCGGAGTTTCGGAACGTGCGGCTGGTGGAACTGGCCAACGGGGACTTCGCGTTCTCCATGGCCCGGCTGCTGGTGTTCAGCACGTGGCGGCTGGCCCTGTTGCAGCGCCTGATGTCGTCGGCCGATCCGGTGCTGGCGGCGATCGCGGCCAAGGGCGTCAAGGAGGTCACGTATCACCGTGACTACTCGGCGCAGTGGGTCGTTCGGCTCGGCGACGGCACGGAGTTGTCGCACCAGCGGATGCGGGACGGTCTGGACGCCGTGTGGCCGTATGTCGGCGAGTTGTTCGCCGGTCACGCGGTGGACATGGTCGACCCGGCGTCGGTGCGGGGCGAGTTCGACGCCGTGATCGACCAGGTGCTGGCGGCCGCCGGGTTGGACCGGCCGGAATCCGTTGGCGTCGAACAGGTCCTGGGACGGGACGGCGAGCACACCGAGGCGTTGGCGGCGATGCTGGCCGAGATGCAGAGCGTCGCGCGGGCGCACCCGGGTGCGACATGGTGACCGCGCAGGCCGTCGCCGAGACCGTGACGGACCCCGAGCTGCCGATGCTGACGTTGGCGGAGCTGGGTGTGCTCCGGTCGGTCGAGGACAGCGGGGACCGGGTCGTCGTGGCCATCACGCCGACCTACACCGGTTGTCCGGCAATGGACACGATGCGCGACGACCTCGATCACCGGCTGCATGAGGCCGGTTATCGGGACGTGGAGATCAAGGTCGTGCTGGAGCCGGCGTGGACGACGGACTGGATCACCGAGTCCGGGCGTCGGAAGCTGGCCGAGGCCGGCATCGCCCCGCCCGGTCCCGCGCCTCGTGAGCACGGTGGCCCGATTCCGTTGACGCTTGGGCCTTCCGTGCGGGTGGTGTCCTGCCCGCAGTGCGGAAGTTCCGACACCGTTGAGGTTTCCGCTTTCAGTGCCACCGCATGCAAGGCGTTGCGGCGGTGCCGGTCCTGCGCCGAACCTTTCGAGCACGTCAAGGAGATCTGAGTGGCCACCACGTTTCACGCGCTCACGGTGTGCGATGTGGAGCGACTGTGCGACGACGCCGTCGCCGTGTCCTTCGACGTGCCCGATGAGCTGGCGGAGTTGTTCGCGTTCCGGCCTGGTCAGTCGCTGACGCTGCGCCGGGAGATCGACGGCCTTGAGGCGCGGCGGTCGTACTCGATCTGCGCGCCCGCGGGTTCCAAGCCGAGGATCGGCGTGCGTGAGGTGCCGGGCGGCGCCTTCTCGCCGTGGCTGGTGCACGAGGTTCGGCCCGGTGACCGCATCGAGGTGCTGCCGCCGACCGGTTCCTTCAGTCCTGACCTCGACGTGCCCGGTCATCACGTGCTGATCGCCGCCGGCAGCGGCATCACGCCGATCCTGTCCATCGCGTCTTCCGTGCTGGCCAAGGCTTCGGCGACGCTGCTGTACGGGAATCGGCGCACGGACACTGTGATGTTCGCCGACGAGCTGGCGGACCTGAAGGACGCCAACCGCGAGAACCTCGACCTGGTGCACGTGCTGTCGCGTGAGCCGCGCGAGGCCGAGCTGTTCACCGGCCGGCTCGACGCCGACAAGCTCCGGGCCTTGCTGCCCGCGCTGCTCGACGTCGCCGAGGTTGATCACTGGTGGCTGTGCGGGCCTTATGCCATGGTCACCGACGCCCAGGCCGTGCTGGCCGAGCTCGGCGTGCCTCGGTCGCGGATACACCAGGAGCTGTTCTTCGTCGACGACCTGCCGCCCGAGCCTGTGCGGCACACCGAGCCCGGCATCGAGGGGCCGAGCTCCTCGGTCAAGGTCCAGCTGGACGGCCGCACCACCGACGTGGTGTTGCCCCGTGACGTCACTCTCCTCGAGGGCGCCCAGCGCGTGCGGCCCGACCTGCCCTTCGCCTGCAAGGGCGGGGTCTGCGGCACGTGCCGGGCCAAGGTCCTGTGCGGCGACGTCGACATGCGTCGCAACTTCGCCCTCGAACCGGCCGAGGTCGACGCCGGCTTCGTGCTGACCTGCCAGACCTTCCCGGTGTCGGATCAGATCACAGTGGACTACGACGCCTGACCACCCCGGCGAGTCACGTTCTCGGAACCACCGAATGCCGGTTTCGGGCACCCGATCGTGTGTGCGCGAAACCTACATTCGGGGTGCCTGAGAACGTGACTCGCGGGGGTTCTGTGTCGATCATGGTGGGGTGAGGCTCGCCAAGGCGGTCAGCGATGTGCTGGACCCGAAGAACGTGGTGGTCGCGGGGTTGGTGGTGATCGGCTGGCGCACGGGCGGGCCGACGGGGCTGGCCTGGGCGCTGCTGGCGGTGGTGTTCGCCGGGGTGGTGCCGGGCGTGGTGATCAGGCTGGGCATCGTGCGGGGCAGCTGGCACGACCCGCACGTCCGCACCAGGCAGGCGCGGCTGGTGGTGATTCCGCTGGTCATGGTGTCGGTGGGCGGCTGCATCGTGCTGTTCGCGGTGCTGGGGGCGCCGCCGGTCCTGGTCGGTGCGCTGATCGCGATGATGACGGTGCTGGTGCCACTCTTCCTGGTGACGCTGGCCTGGAAGGTGAGCGTGCACGCGGCGGTGGGCAGCGGGGCGGTGACGGCGTTCATGGCGCTGCTGAGCCCGTGGTGGGGCCTGGGGTTCGCGGCGGTGGCGGCGGTGGGCTGGTCCCGAGTGGTGCTGCGGGAGCACACGATCGCCCAGACGGTGGTCGGCGCCCTGATCGGGGTGACGGCGACGAGTTCCGCGATCCTCCTGCTTGGACAGTGGTGAGGCGTTACAGTCCCAGCCGTGGGGACAAAAACCGTGATCGCCGCCCTGGTCTGTGTCGCGCTGGCCACCGCCGGCTGTGCCACCAGAGTCGCCGGCGTGGCGCAACCGCTTGGGGCCGGCCAGGATCAGCCGTCGGGCGGCGCCGCGACGACGACCTCCGAGCTGGGTGATCCGCGCACGGTGGACGTCTGCCAGTTCGCCCCGCAGGACGCGTTCAAGGCGATGGCGCCGAAGTTCAAGCTGGACACCAGCCTGACCGACTACGGCTCCTGCTACTACTCCCTGGTGCTGGCCGACACGGCCACGCCGCCCAAGGTCACCGGCGGCTACCTGCTGTCGGTGGAGACCGAGACCGGCCTGGCCACGCCCGAGGATTATCTGAAGAGGTTTCAGGTTTCGGTGACGGCCAAGCAGCAGGACGGCCGCACGGTCTACGTCGGCAAGGGGCAGAAGGACGTCGGCTGCCTGCGCGGCATCACGCTGTCCGGCGGTCAGGCGATCGTGCTGGAGGCCAAGAACTCCTCGTCCTTCCCGGACGCCGACCCGTGCCCGACGGCCGACGCGATGGCCACGGGCGCCCTCGCCGTCCTGAAATCGGGCAGCCTCAAGCACAATCCGTTCCCGGCCGGCTCGGTCGGCGACGTCGACCTGTGCCCGACGCTGGCCTCGGTGGCGTCCAAGGCGCTCGGCACCTCGGTCACGCCCTCGCCGGCCGGCTTCTACGGCTGCAACTGGGTCAGCGGCGCGCACAACTTCGTCAGTGTGCTGCTGTCCTCGGACGAATGGCCGCCGCAGATCAAACTCGGCTCGCCGGAGCCGTTCCAGATCGGCAACCGGCTGGCGATGGCCACGAGCATCGGCAACGACAAGCTGGCCAGCAGCTACGTGCAGGTGCAGTACACGAAGTCCCCGTTCGGCAAGGACGAGTTCGAGATCGTGACCGTGAACCTCACCATCGCCGGAAAGTCCGATGTCCTGCCGCAGGCCAAGCAGGTCGCCGACGACGTGGTGAAGGCGTTGGACAGCCGCCACTGAAAAGAGTCACGCCTGGGCCCGGCCGGTCCTGTGTGACGATGGCGGCCGTGGCACTGGAGTGCACCTTCGTCGAGCTCGACGCCGCGGGGGAGGCGTTGGGGCTCACGCTCCGTCGCTTCCCGTTCACGTTTCCGCACTACGGCAACGGAATCAACCGGGCGGGACTGCACGCGCAGGTCGGCGCGAGCCTTGCCGGGCGGGGTCTGTTGCGGGACAACAGGTTCACGCCCGAGCTACAGGACACGGTGACCTTGTTCGGCACGGGGACGCCCACGATCGGCCTGCTGGGCATGAACGGCGACGAGCAGCTGACGGCCCTGGGCGTGTTCGGTGTGGACCGTGGCCTCGTGGCGATCCGGCGTGGCGAGGGCATCCGGTTCGACGCCGTGCCGCGGGACCTGGTCGTGCCCCGGCTTGTGGCGCAACTGCCGCCCATGGCCGGCGCATCCGGTCGCGCGCCGTCGGCGTCGCCGAGACTGGGTGGCGGCTCGTTCCTCGTCGACGGCCGGTCCATCGGCTGGGTGGATGCGGAGGAGGGACGCTACCTCGCGATCACCACGCGCGGCATCGACGGCCGGCCCCGCATCGAGTACTCGCCGGGTGATCCGGAAACCGTGGAACGGCGACTGCGCTCGGCTATTAGCTTAGGCTAGCCTAAGCTAATGCTGAAGCAGTACAAGCTGGTCACGGTCACGGGCGTGCGCCAGGTCTCGCCGCGCACGCGGCGGCTCACCTTCGGCGGCCCCGAGCTGGCCGACTTCACCTCCGTGGCACCCGATCAGCAGGTCAAGCTGTTCTTCGGGCGCAACGGCGAGCCGCGGCCGTGGGTGCCGCAGCCGCCGTCCGACGGCGACGTGATGCGCTGGTACCGGTCCTATCTGGCGATGCCGGACGAGCGCCGGCCGTGGATGCGCGCCTACTCGGTGCGGGCCCACCGGGCTGAGGCGGCCGAGATCGACATCGACTTCCTCCTGCACGATGTCGACGGCCCGGCCACGCGCTGGGCCGCCACGGCTGAGCCCGGCGACGTGGTCGGGCTGCTGGGCCCGTCGGAGAGTCAACTGGCGCAGCCCGGTCCGTACGACTGGACGCTGTTCGCCGGCGACCAGAGCGCGCTGCCGGCCATCGCCGCCTCGCTGGCCGCGCTGCCGCCCGGGGCGAAAGCGTTGGCGTACATCGACGTTCCCGACGGGCACGAGATCCAGTCGCTGGCCTGCCCCGGCGACGTCGAGGTGCGGTGGGTCCACAGTGGACTGCTGGATGCCGTGCGCGAGGCCGAGTTCCTGAACGGCCCGGTCTTCGCCTGGCTGGCCGGCGAGGCCTCGACCGTGCGTGACCTGCGCCGGCATCTGGTCGGCGACCGTGGCGTGCCCAAGAGCATGATCGCCTTCAGCGGCTACTGGAAGGTCGACGCTACGCACGAGGAGCTCTGAACCTGTCGTACCCCTTCCATGCGATGTAGTAGGTCTGCTACATTTCGTTCCACGTGTTGGACAGGGGAGGGTTCATGAACGTGCTCGACGTTCGTGACCTGCGGATGCGCTACGGGTCGACCGATGTGCTGACCGGGGTCACGTTCCAGGCCCACCGGGGGGAGGTGCTCGCCCTGCTCGGACCGAATGGGGCGGGCAAGACCACGACGATCGAGATCCTGGAGGGATTCAGGAAACGCTCGGCCGGCGAGGTCGGCGTGCTGGGTGTGGACCCGGCACGCGGTGATGAGGCGTGGCGCGCCGGGCTGGGCATCGTGCTCCAGTCCTGGCGCGACCACGGCCGCTGGCGGGTGCGGGAACTGTTGGCGCACCTCGCCACGTATTACGAGCCGTATCGCCAGCCATGGCCCGTCGACGAGCTGATGGCGCGGGTCGGCCTCACCGAGCACGCCGGCAAGCGGGTCAGCCGGCTGTCCGGCGGGCAGCGCCGCCGGCTGGATGTGGCCGTCGGCATCGTCGGCCGGCCCGACCTGCTGTTCCTGGACGAGCCCACGGCCGGCTTCGATCCCGAGGCGCGGCGTGACTTCCACGATTTCGTCCACCAGCTGTCCGACTTCGAGGACACCACGATCCTGCTGACCACGCACGACCTCGACGAGGCCGAGAAGTTGGCCGACCGGATCCTGATCCTGGCCGGCGGCAAGGTGATCGCCGACGGCTCGGCTGACGCCCTGTCGCGCCGCGTGGACGCCGCCAGCGAGGTGCGGTGGACCCGAGGCGGCGAGCGTTTCGTGCACTCGACCGCCGAGACCGCCCCGTTCGTGCGGGAGCTTTTTGGCCAGTACGGCGACGAGATCGTCGATGTCGAGGTCCGCAGGGCCAGCCTGGAGGACACCTACATGGCGCTGGTCCGGGCCGTCGAGTCCGGCGCCGCTGAGGCGGGCGTGCGCGAGTTCGAGGGGGCGACCCGGTGAACGCGATCAAGCTGGGCGTGGCGCGCGGACGAATCGAGCTGCGGCAGGTGTTCACCGTGCCGTCCGAAGTGCTCGGCTACTTCCTGCCGACGGTGTTTTTCATGGCCGTGCTGGCTTTCCTTCGCTTTGTGCCGGTGGCCGGGGCCGGATTCTCCTACGGCACGCTCATTCTCACCGGCCTTATCGGTTCCAGCCTGTGCTTCAGCGGGCTGTCCAGCATGACCCAGACGCTGGCCGCCGAACGGGAGGACGGCACGCTCGTGCGGGCCCGGGCGCTGCCCAACGGCGTGCCGGCCTATCTGATCGGCAAGGTCCTGATGGCGGCCGGCTTCGCCGTGGCCAGTGTGGCAGTCCTGCTGGTGTACGCCCTACTGCTGTTCGACGGCGTCGCCCTGCCCGGTCTCGGCAGCTGGCTCAAGCTCGTGGCCGTGATCTTGTTGGGACTGCTCGCAACCCTGCTGCTCGGCGCCGTGCTCGGATCGCTGTTCCCCAACCCACGGGTGTCCGCCGTCGTGTCCGTGCCGCTGCTGGCGCTGCTGGCCGTTTCCGGCATCCTGTATCCGATCACCGTGCTGCCCGGGTGGGTGCAGTGGATCGCGCAGGTGTTCCCCATGTATTGGCTCGGGCTGGGTGTGCGCTCCACGCTGCTGCCCGACTCGGCGCTGGTCACGGAGATCGGGCAGTCGTGGCGTGGCGGGGAAACCTTCGCAGTGCTGGGCGCGTGGGCGCTGCTGGGGCTGGTCCTGGCCCCGATCGTGCTGCGGCGGATGACGCGGCGCGGCAAGGGCGCCCGGATCGGAAAGGCAAAGCAGCGAATTGGGTGAGGCACGGATGACCGAGACGGTGCACAACCGCATCGCCATGCTGCGGGCCGAGCGCGGCATCAGCCGCCGGCAGCTGGCCGAGGCGCTGGGCGTGCACTACCAGACCGTCGGCTACCTCGAACGCGGCGAGTACAGCGCCAGCCTGTTCCTGGCCCTGCGCATCGCCGAGCACTTCGAGGTGCCGGTGGAGGTCGTCTTCTCGACCACGCCGTTCCCCCGTATCGGCAGCGAGGACCGCCCGGCGTAAATCCTCACAGGACCTGCGCGGGATCTCCACAAACGGCTGGTTCGGTGGGGGTATGGCTGACTGGCTCACCGGACCGCTCTATGCCGTGTACACCCGACGCCTGCGCAAACGCGTCGTGCAAGGCCCGCTGCCGAGGCACGTGGGGCTGATCATGGACGGAAATCGGCGCTGGGCCAGGCAGAGGGGGATGGCCTCGCTGAGCCTGGGGCATCGGTACGGGGCGGAGCACGTCGACGACGTGCTGTCCTGGTGCCAGGCAACGGGAATCGAGCACGTGACGGTGTTCGTGTGCTCGACGGAGAACCTCCAGCGTCGGGATGACGCGGAGGTGGCGTACCTGATGGGCGTGATCGAGGATGTCGTGGCGGAGCGGTTGGCGAAGCGCAACGACCACTGGCGGGTGCACATCGCGGGGAGCCTGGATGTGTTGCCGGACAGCACGGCGCATGCCTCATGCGGGCGATGGGGGTCTGGTGCGGGGTGGGGAACGCAATCATTGGGGTTCCAAGCCAGTCGCGAGGCCGCGCCGGTGCCTGGACCGGTTGGCAGATTTCGATCGCCGCCACCTGACGATCGCCGCCACCCGAGCCGATGCGGCGGTCGAAATCTGGCAAGGGAAGGCACCGGTCACGAGCGGCCTCGCCCCGCGCGGAACGCGCGGCACAAGCACAGTCGAACTTCCTGCTGTGGCAGAGCGCCTACGCGGAGCTGTACTTCTGCGAGGCCTACTGGCCGGCCTTCCGGGAGGTGGACTTCCTGCGGGCACTGCGGAGTTACGCCCAGCGACGACGGCGTCACGGGGCATGAACCCTTAGAACAGCTGCCACATGTCCAGGACGGCTTCGGTGGCTTCGCTGAAGACGTAGGCGACGAGGGCGACGGTGAGCAGGGCCAGGTAGCGGTAGCGAGGGCGGACGGGCGTCAACAACGCGGCGACGCGCTGGGGGACGGGGCCGGCGGAGATGCCGAGGGTGGCGACGGAGAGGCGGGCGTGGCGGGCGGCGAGGGCGGCGGTGGCGACGGCACGGGCGGTGAGCACGCGGTCACCGGTGGCGGTGGCGGCGACCTCGTCGGCCCAACGCTCCACTGTGTACCGAACGGTGTCGCGCAAGGGCCACAGCAGGGGAGCGGCGGCGCTGGCGAGGTCGACGAGCAGCACGAAACGGTGGTGGCGCAAGGAAACGTGCGCCCGCTCGTGGGCGAGCAGGGCCCGGCGCTGGTCGGCGCACAGGGCACGGACCATGCCCCTGGACACGACGACGCCACCGGGCAGCGCGTAGGCCACGGGCTCGTCGTCGGGCAGAAGGGCTAGCCCGTCAACGGGAATCCGCCATGCCTGGCGACGATGCCAAGCGGCGGCGCCCACGGAGGTGACGGCGGCACAGAACGCGACGGCCAGTACGGCGCCTAGTGCAACGGATCCGCTGAGCATGGAGGACACGGCGGTCACGGCGAGGGTCACGGTGCTGGCCAGTGCCAACAACACGCTGATCGCCGCGATCAGCCAGCTGGTCGACCGGGGCTGCCACGAGCGGCAGGGAATCAGTGCCCAGGCCAACATCGGTGCCAACAGCGGCACCAGCGCGCCGTCATCCATCCGAGTCCGCGAGCAGCTGTCGCAGCAGCACTTCGTCCTCCTCGCTCAGGTCCGTCACGAACCGGGTCAGCACCAGGCGCCGGTCCGGCTCGGCGTCGAGGAGCTTACGCATCCGACCGGCGGCCCGGCCCGGTTCGTCCTGCACTGGGGAATAGGCGTACGCCCTACCTTGCCTCTCCCGTGCAGCCACGCCCTTGTCGTGCAGCCGGGACAGGATGGTGACCACGGTGGTGTACGCGAGCGAGCCCCCGAGCTCCGCCTGCACCTGGGCGGGCGTCATCGCGCCGTCGGCCGCCCACAGCGCCGCCAGCACCTCGGACTCGAGTTCGCCGGACCTGCGTCGCATCGGGACAATCTACGACCGGTCACGCTCTGACACCTAGGAGTTCCGTCAACCGGGCATCGATTCGACGGTCAGGCCGACAAGGCCCGGACCAGGGGCGCGAACTCGGGGTTGAGGGCGGCCTCGCCGAGCGCCTTCTCCAGTTCGGCGTCGTTGACGGGCCGGGCGGCCTCCAGCAGGGCGAATCCGGCCTCGGTGACCTCGGTGTAGATGCCGCGGCGGTCGGTCGGGCACAGGTAGCGGCGCAGCAGCCCGCGGTCCTCGAGCCGGTTGACCAGCCGGGTGGTGGCGGACTGGCTGAGCACGACGGCGTCGGCCAGCTGGTTCATGCGCAGGTGGTGCTCGACCTGCGTGGACAGCGTCAGCAGCACGCTGTACTCCCGGACGGACAGGTCGTGGGAGGCCTGCAGGGCCCGCTCCAGCCGGTCCTCGATGCGGTTGTGCAGGGCCGCCAGCGTGCACCAGCCCTGCGCGCGCCGAACGTCCTCGTCGGCCAGTGTCACGGCTCACTCCTCCTCGGCTTGCCCACATCGACTCGCCCGGGGCATCCTTGCGTGCAACATTAACAAGCGTCTGCAACTATTGCGGAAGCTTGCTACCTGAGAGTCTACTGGGGAAGGACCCAGGGGAAGGATCATCAGTCATGCCCCTCGCCCTGCTCGCACTGGCGGTCAGCGCATTCGGCATCGGCACCACCGAGTTCGTCATCATGGGCCTGTTGCCGGAGGTCGCGGGCGACCTTCACGTCACGATCCCGACGGCGGGCCTGTTGATCTCCGGCTACGCCCTGGGTGTGGTCGTCGGCGGACCGCTGCTGACGGTGGCCGGCAACCGGCTGCCCCGCAAGAACCTGCTGGTCGGCCTGATGGTGCTGTTCATCGCCGGCAACCTGATCTCCGCGCTGGCCCACAGCTACGCCCTGCTGCTGACCGGCCGCGTGGTCGCGGCGCTGGCCCACGGCGCGTTCTTCGGCGTCGGGTCGGTGGTCGCGGCCGGCCTGGTCCCGGCGGCCAAGCAGGCCAGCGCCATCGCCCTGATGTTCACCGGCCTGACCGTGGCTAACGTGCTCGGCGTGCCCGGCGGCACCGCCCTGGGCCAGGCCTTCGGCTGGCGTTCCACGTTCTGGGCGGTCACGGCGCTGGGCGTGGTCGGCCTGCTCGGCGTCGCCTTCCTGGTGCCGAAGCAGCCGCTCGAACCGGGCCCCGGCCTGCGCGGCGAGCTGGCCGTGCTGAAACGCCCGCAGGTGCTGCTGGCGCTGGCGATGACCGCGCTGGGCTTCGGCGCCGTGTTCGCCGCCTTCACGTACATCGCGCCGATGATGACCCAGGTCGCGGGCTTCTCGAACGGCGCGGTGACCTGGCTGCTGGTGCTGTTCGGCGTCGGCCTGGTCGTCGGCAACCTGGTCGGCGGCACATTGGCCGACAAGAAGCTGATGCCCAGCCTGTACGTCACCCTCGCCGCCCTGGCCGCGATCCTGCTGGTGTTCGTGTTCACCGCGCACGCCCGGATCCCGGCCGCGATCACCCTGTTCCTGTTCGGCGCCATCGGCTTCGCCACGGTCCCCGGCTTCCAGACGCGCGTCATGCAGCAGGCCGACGGCGCGCCGGCGTTGGCGTCGACGGCCAACATCGCCGCCTTCAACCTCGGCAACGCGTTCGGGGCCTGGCTGGGCGGCCTGGCCATCGGCGCCGGCCTGGGCTACACGTCCCCGAGCTGGATCGGCGCGGCGCTGGCCTTCGCCGGCTTGGCCGTCGCCGTCGCCTCGGGCCTGCTGGAACGGCGTCAGCAGACGTGGGCGCCCTCGACCTCCAGCGGCACAACGGAACCCGCGGCGGCCGGGGTGACGTGCAGCGTGAGCAGTCCGTCGGCATAGACCGGGCGGACGTAGTCCCGCGTGTCCACGACCGTGTCGTCGGTGACGGTGCAGCCGACGCCGACGACACGGTCGACAGCGCTCAGCGCCACGAGATCCCGCACTGGTAGCGAGCCTCGCAAGGCGTCCTGCCCGGGAAATCGGAACGCTCGCCCGCCTTCACACGAAGCCACCGCGAAGTCCGCCGGGCCGTCCAGCTCGAAGGACACGGCGTGGTGCGGCGACGGCTCCCGCACCACGTGCGTGCACAGCAACGAAGCCGAGGGGGCCAGCCCCAGCGCGAAATGCTCGGCCTCGTGCCGATCACGGTGGCCGCCGTCGGCCGTGTACAGCGTCACCGCACGTCCACGAAGATCGGGTTCGAGTACGTCCACAGGTCGCTCCACGGATCGACGCCGCCGGCCGGATCCATCCGCGGCTCGATCGAGCCGTCGGCGTGGACGTTGCCGTCGGTGCCGCGAAGCCGCACGTAGAACGGGTCGCGCACATTGCGGAAGGTGTGCTGGAAGACGGCGACCGGCACGAATCCCCGCCGCGTCTCGAACGACTGCACCACCCGCGTGCTGGGCGTCGCGAAGGCGTCCCGGTCGGCCGCCGGACCGGTGACCATGCCCTGGATCAGGTCCATGCGGGCCAACTTGGGCACGCTTCCGCCGGCGTTGGGCCGCGTCGCCAGCCGGGCCACGACCAGCACGGTCACGTTGCCGCCACGCCGGACCGTGGTCCGGCCGCCCAGGGTCACCGGCCGGCCGCCCTCGTCGGAGAACACCGTCACCTCAAGGCCGGCCAGTAGCCCGCCCATCGCGACCCAGACCCGGCCGTTGCGGATGCCGTCCATGACCGCCCGGTAGCTGCGGTCCGTCGCGCCGACCACCGTCCGCGAGTACTGCCCGGGCCAGAAGTCGGCCCAGCTGTGCTTGGTTCCGCTGTCCACCGGGTCGAGGTGCTTGCCGGTGGCGTTGTAGTCGGCGTCGGGCGACGGGCTGGTCAGGGTGTCGCCGAAGTTGCGATGGGAGTCGGAATTCGACGTGATCCACCAGCCAGTGCCCTCGGCCAGCATGGAGTCCCACAGGCCGCCGAGCTTGGCCGTCATCCAGTCGAACCCGCCGTGCGTGCGGTACAGCTCCAGTGGATAGCCGGGCCAGGAGTCCACGCCGGGGCTGTTGGAGTAGCCGCCGCGGGCCGCGCCGTTGCCGCCCAGCGCAGCGGGCGTGCTGTCGGCCTGCGCGCCGGGGGAGCCTTCCATGCCGACGGCGATGTGCGGGGCGACATCGCGCCAGTTGCGCAGCTCGTGTGGGGACAGGCGGCCGTTGCGCGAAGGGTGGTTGGCCAGGAACAACGCCGAGTTGATCTTGCCAAGACGTACCTGCTGGTCCAGCCAGCGCAGACCCTGCACGGCGATCAGCTCGTTGGCCGGCGAGCTCGGGTTGGTGCCGTTGACGTTGCCGTCGAAGAGCCGCTCGAACGTCTGGAGCATCTCCGCTTCGTCACGCGAGCAGTCGAAGAACACCGTCGCGTGCTCGGCCGCCGGCGTGTTCCACTCCAGGCCCTGCCACAGCAGCAGCCCACGGTGCTTCTGGCGGGATTTCAGCACGTCGGCGTAGGTCTGCTGGACCGCGAACTTCTCGTGCGCGAGGTAGCCGTGGTCGGTGATCACCATCCAGTCCAGGCCGTTGCGCACGCCGCCGGCCACCTGCTGCTCCACGGTGTACATGGCGTCGTTGGAGTACTGGGTGTGGATGTGATGGTCGCCGGCCAGCCACTGGTAGCGGCCGGGGCTGTCCCATACCGGGCTGGCCGCCGCGGTGCCGGCGCCGAGCGCCCCCGCGCCGGCGACCGTCGCCCCGAGCAGGCCGGCGTTGCGCAGGAACCGTCGACGGCTCACGTCCACCGGGCGGAGCTCGCGCTCCGGAACCGACAGGTCGGCGTAGTCGGGCGTGGTGTCCCCGTGGTGATGGTGATGGTGGTGCACGGGCGGACGCTAAGAGCCCGAGATGGCCGCCGCGTGTCGACAGCCTGAACTCGGGGCGGTTCACCTGGAACGAACAGACTCGAAACATCCCCGACATGTGCGGAACCGGTGACGGTCCTAGGGTGGCCGACGTGGTGGAGGTCGGTCGGACCGGAGCTCGCTTCGGATCGTCGCGCAACCGCGAGCGGTGGGCGGACGTCGAACTGGACGTGGAGCAGCCGAAACTGGGGGAGCCCGCTCCCGAGGAGCCCGCCGTCGCCGAGCCCGAGCACGGCCGGCACGAGCTGGAGGCGGCGCCGGAGGTCGGGCGCACGGGCGCCCGCTTCGGCTCGTCGAGGGCCCGCTACCGCTGGCAGCGTGACGACGACGAGGAAGACGAGGTCGCGCTGACCCAGGCTCTGCCGGCCCCGACGAAACCGGCGCCGCCACCGCCGCCGACCTACGCGGAGGAGTTCTTCGGAAGCCTGCCGGAGGACGACCTCGACGACGACGAAGAGCCCAGCTCGTTGGTGCGCCCTTACGCGCGAACCGGCGGCCGGACCGAGGCCAGTCGCGAACTTCGGCTGGAAACACTGATCTCGGTCGAGCGCGCCGACGTAGTACTGGACATGGAACAGCGTCGCATCGTGGAGATCTGCGAGCGCACCCGCTCGGTGGCCGAAGTCGCGGCCGCCCTGCCGGCACCGCTGGGGGTCGCCCGTGTCCTGATCGACGACCTCATCGAGCTCGGCGTGTTAACGGTGCATACCGGAGACAGCCGCCCCGACGAGGCCCTTCTCGTCCGCGTGCTGGCCGGACTTCGCAGACTGTGACCCGTCGGTAACGCTTGACGGTCGTCAGGAAGGCGTGAAAAGTTCTCGCCTACTCCGCCGAACGGAGTCCCGATCGGCCTGCCATCCAGGCGGATGCCGAGGGCGAGGAAAGGGGGCGGCCACGTTCCGACTCGCCGACACCGGCCAGCAGCAGGAGCCCACCCCGCGACGGGTCGCCGATGACCTCGTCGCCACCCTCAGCTTAGCGGAGAAGATCGAACTCACTCAGCAGACCCAGCCGGCCCTGCCCCGGCTGGGCCTGCCGGCCGCGGACTTCACGATGCGGCCGGCCACCGAGGGCATCGAGTCGACCTTCCCGCTGCCGCTGGGCCTGGGCAGCAGCTGGGACCCCGACCTGGTGGCCCGGGTCGGGGCGGCCATGGCCGACGAGCTGCGGGCGGCCGGTGGCGGCGGAGTGCGGGAGATCCCGCTGGTCAACCCGTCCTACGACCCCCGGCACGCGCGTAACGAACGGGGTTTCGGCGAGGACCCGCTGCTGTGCTCCAAGCTCGGCGTGGTCTACGCGCTCGGCCTGCGCGGACCGGAGAAGGCGCACCCCAAGACCGTTCCGGTGGTGCGCCATGTGGACCAGCTGGACCGGTGCGCCATATCGCCGGGTTTCAACCTGCGGGTTTTCAACGAGTACGAGATGCCGGTGTTCCGGGCCGTGGTCGAGACCGGCGGCGCGGCCGGCATCGTGCTGTCCCAGCTGATGATGGAGGACTACCCGGCCCTGACGGCCCAGCTGTTGCAACTCGTGCTGCGCGGGTGGGGCGACGGCGAGACGACGATCTGGAGCGAGAAGCTGCCGGACCGCCCGCTCAGCTCCGGCGGCCAGGCCCTGGCGCTGCGGCTCGGCGCGGACGGGTTCATGGGCGGCGGGCGGACCGTGGAGGCGATCTTCGACGCGTGCCAGCGGGGCGAGGTCACCGAGGCGATGATCACCGCGGCGGCACGGCGGATGCTGATGATGCGCCTGCAGTTGCTGGCCATCAGCGCCGGCCCGGCGCACGTGGACCGCAAGGGCCATCAGGACCTGGTGCGGCGGGCGGCCCGCGAGTCGATCGTGTTGCTGCGCAACGACGGCCTGCTGCCGCTGCTGGTCGGTCCCGGTATGCGGCTGGCGGTCATCGGCCCGCACGGCGAGGGACTGGCCGACGAGCTGAGCCGCCGCGTCACCGCGCAGTACGTGAGCGGCTCCGACCGGGTCACAGTGTCCGGAGTGGACGGTGAGTTCGAGCTCACCGAGTGGCGGCACGGCCGGTTCACGCTGACCTCGCAGACCCGGACGATCGAGGCCTTCACCGACTCCGACGGGACCGTGACCGCGGACGGCGAGCCGCTGGAGTGGCAGCGGGTGTCGCACGGCATCGCCGACGCCGTGGCGCTGGCCCGCGAGGCCGACGTCGTCGTGCTGGCCATCGGCAGCAACCCCGCCCTGGACGACGGAAACCGTGACACGTTGGAACTTCCGCCGCAGCAGCACCAGCTGGTGCGGGCGGTGCGGGCCGCGAACCCGAACGTCGTGCTGGTCGTGCGCAGCGCCTATCCGTACGCGCTGCGCTGGGAGGACACCTACCTGCCGGCGATCCTGTGGAGCGCGCACCCGGCCGACGAGGCAACGGCCGACATTCTCTTCGGCGACCACGCCCCGTCCGGGCGGCTGCCGCAGACCTGGCACCGTACCGACGACGACCTGCCGCCGACCCTGGACTACGACCTGATCCAGGGCAGCGGCACGTACATGTACCAGGAGACGGAGCCGCTGTACCCCTTCGGCCACGGGCTGACGTACACGAGCTTCACCTACGAGGACATGGACCTGAGCTCGCGGGTGATCAACTCGCATGAATCCGTCACGGTGACGGTTCGGGTCCGCAACAACGGCTTCCGGGACTGCCACGAGGTCGTGCAGCTCTACACCCGCCAGCTCAACTCCCAGGTGCGGCAGCCGCGGAAGGTGTTGCGGGACTTCAGGAAGGTGCTGATCCCGGCCCGCGGCAGCCGCGCCGTCACCTTCCGACTACGGGCCGCCGACCTGTGTTTCTGGGACGTCACCCGGGACAAGTGGGTGGTGGAGACCGCGCTGCACGAGGTTTTTGTCGGCAGTTCCTCGGCCAAGGCCGCCGCCAGCGCCGTTCTCGACGTGCACGGCAAAACCCTGCCGCCCCGGATCCTGGCCGGCACCGCGCGCACGGCGCATTCCTACGACGAGTCGATGGGCCTGGCGCTGGTCGACATCTCCAGCGAGGCCGGACCCGTTGTGACAGCGGCAAAAGACGGCGCCTGGCTCGGGCTGCTGGGCTACGACCCGAGCGGCTGCCGGTCGTGGAGCCTCACGGCCTCCAACGCCGGCGACGACCCCGTGCCGGTCGAACTGCGCTGCGGCGCGCCGGACGGCCGGCTGCTCGGGACCGTGCTCGTGCCGCCGACGACCGACAGGCGCCGGTACGCGGTGGCCACCGGTTCGCTGATGCCGCTGGACGAGATCAGCGATCTGTTCGTGGTGTTCCCCGAGCAGGGCCCGTGGATCACCCGGATCGGCTTCGCCTGAGGGCCGAAACCCGAGGTCGCCGGCACATGGTGATCTGGTTCGATCGAGTCGGGGGCTGCTCAGATCGCCTCAGCCCACCTGGATCGACCGCTTGGCCAGGCCGTGCCAGAAGCCGTCGATCACCGTGCGCTGCGTGCCCAGCTCGTCCTGCGCTGCCCCCAACGTGACGAACAGCGGCGCGAAGTGCTCCGTGCGCGGATGGGCCAGCCGTCCGGCCGGAGACTTGTGCTCGAAGTCCAGCAACGAGTCCACATCACCGGCGTCGAGGGCCTGGTGGCCCCACTCGTCGAACTCCGAGGACCAGGCCGGCGTGTCGACGGATCGCATCGCGCTGAGGTTGTGGGTGAAGAAGCCGCTGCCGATGATCAGCACGCCCTCGTCACGCAGCGGCGCCAGCTTGCGGCCGACCTCCATCAGCTTCTCGGGGTCCAGCGTGGGCATGGACATCTGCAACACCGGCACGTCGGCTTCGGGGTACATCTCCACCAGCGGCACGTAGGCGCCGTGGTCGAGGCCGCGCTCGGGGGCGTCGTGCACCTGCTGACCGAGCAGCTGACGCACCCGGTCGGCCAGCTGCGGGGCGCCCGGGGCGGCGTACTGGACCTCGTAGTAGTGCTGCGGGAAGCCCCAGAAGTCGTAGACCAGCGGCACGGTGGTGGTGGCGGAGACGGTCAGCGGCGCCTCCTCCCAGTGCGCCGAGACCATCAGGATCGCCTTGGGCTTGGGCAGGTCCTTCGACCACGCGGCCAGCTGGCCGGTCCACAGCTTGTCGTCGGCCAGCGGCGGCGCGCCGTGGCTGAGGTACAGGGTCGGCAAACGCATGGGAACGACCTCCCACCTAGTTGAATATTCAACATGCTAGGCGAGAGGTCGTTCAAATTTCAAGTACCCGTAGTCGATCTACCAGGCGACGGGCACCTCGGTCACGCCGGACAGCACGGCGTTGGCCCGCCGCGGCACGTCCTCGACCGGGACCGTCAGCCGCAGCGCCGGGAGGCGGCGGAACAGGTGGGTGAAGGCGATCTCCAGCTCGGCCCGGGCCAGGTTCTGGCCGAGGCATTGGTGGATGCCGAAACCGAAGGCCAGGTGCTGGCGCATCGGGTTGGCCACGTCCAGCTCGTCGGAGTGCTCGCGGTCGGCGACGGCGCTGGCCACCAGCACACCCTCGCCGGCCTTGATCGTCACGCCGCCGAGCTCGATGTCCTCGGTGGCCACGCGGCCCAGCGCGCCGGCGATCGTCAGGTAGCGCAACAACTCCTCGACCGCTGCCGGCATCGCCGTCTCGTCGTCACGGATCTTGGCCAGCTGCTCGGGGTTGCTGAGCAGCAGCATCGTGCCCAGGGAGATCATGTTGGCCGTGGTGTCGTGGCCGGCGATCAGCATGACCATGCCCATCGTGGCCAGTTCCACGTGGTCCAGCTTGCCCTCGGCCAGCTGCTCGGCGATGAGGTCGTCGAGCAGCCCGTCGCCGGGATCGTCGATCTTCTTCTGCACCAGCTCGTGCAGGTACGTGAACAGGTTGTGGATGGCCGTGCCGTCGGCGTCGAGGCGGCGCCGGGACTGCTCCTCGAAGAACGTGTGGTCCTCGTAGGGCACGCCCAGCAGCTCGCAGATCACCATGGACGGCACGGGCAGCGCGAACGCCGCCATCAGGTCGGCCGGCGGGCCGGCGGCGATCATCGCGTCCAGCCGTTCGGTGACGATCCGCTCGATCTTCGGCTTGAGCGCGGTGATCTTTCGCACCGTGAACGACGAGATCAGCATCCGGCGCAGCCGGGTGTGCACCGGCGGGTCGTTGGAGACCAGTGTGGCCGTGAGGCCGGTCGGCCGGGACTGCGGCGGGATCGGGATCGGCGTCGGGAAGTTGGGCCGGCCGCGGTCGGACGACACGCGCGGGTCGGCCAGCAGCGCGCGGGCCTCGGCGTGCCCGGTGACCAGCCACGGCGTGCTGCCGTCGAACAGCCGCACCCGGGCCACCGGGCCGCGTTCGCGCAGCTCGGCCGCCCCGTCCGGCGGATCGAACGGGCAGGTCCTGGTCAGGCTGAGGTCCGGGATGGTGTCGGTCATGAGTGTTCCCCCACCATTGTAAGAAACGGATCGTATCTTCACTTCGAGGCTAGACTGCGATGCGAAGAAACGCAACGGATCTAATCGGGAGTCCCATGGCCGGCCTCAGACGACGCGGCGAGGAGCTGGAGGACGCGCTGCTCACCGCCGCGTGGGCCGAGCTGCTCGACGTCGGCTACCCCAGGATGACCATGGAGAACGTGGCCGCCCGGGCCGGCACCAGCAAGCCGGTGATCTACCGGCGCTGGCCGACCAAGGCCAAGCTGGTGATCGCCGCCCTCGCGCACAGCCTGCCGCTGGAGGAGGCCGACATCGACACCGGCACCCTGCGGGGCGACCTGATCGAGCTGGTCGGCCGGGGCATCAGGCGTTTCGGCCGCGTTCCCGGCGACACCATGCCCGGCCTCATCACCGAGACCTTCCGTGAGCCCGAGGTGTTCGAGGAACTCCGCGGCCGGCTGCGCACCGGCGAGGTCGTCGAGCTGATCCGGCCCCTGCTGGCCCGCGCCGTGGCCCGCGGCGAGCTACGCACCGACCAGTGCAGCGACCGTGTTCTGCGCGTCCCCTTCGACCTGCTGCGTAGCGAAACCCTGCTCTACGGCGTGATGATCGACGACGCCACCATCACCGCCATCGTCGACGACATCACGCTCCCCCTGTACCGCCTCCACTGCGGCTGACCCCCGCGAGTCCCGCCCAGCGTCACACCGAATTACGTTCCCGAGCAGATCGCGCCCAGCACGCGACGGGCGTTCACGGCCTCTTCGTCTTGCCGGCCAACGGTTCGCGCGCAGGTGACCAGCGTCTTCCACAGGGCCCAGCCGCGTCCGCGGGCCCAGGTCGGGTCGTCGATGGCCAGGTGTTCGCGGAACGCCCGCCGGCCGTCGGCGGTCAGCAGCGTCCAGGTGATGGCCAGGTCGCAGGACGGATCGCCGACGCCGCAGGTCCCGAAGTCGATGACCGCGGCCAGCTTTCCGTTGTCGAGCAGGAGGTTTCCCGGCGCGATGTCACCGTGGAACCAGACGTCCACCCCGTCCCAGGGGGTGTCCAGCGCCGCCTGCCAGATTTCGCGGGCCAGCTCGACGTCGATGTGTCCGTCCACTGTGGCCAGCGCCCGCCGGGCCTGCGCGTCGTAGGTGCGAAGGGTGGCGCCCCGGAACCAGTTGTGTTTTCCCGGCTGGGGACCGTCGGCGGCATCGATGCTCCGCAGGGCGGCCAGGAACCCGGCCAGGTCGAGGGCGAAGCCGACGGGATCGGAAATCCGGTCCGCGCTCGCGGGTCGGCCGGGCAGCCAGCGGTAGACCGACCACTCGAACGGATAGTCCGCGCCGGGCTCTCCCTTTGCCAGCGGGACGGGGATGGGGAGCGGCAGCCGGGGAGCGAGCGCCGGCAGCCAGCGGCGTTCCTTGCCGACCGCCAGCGCGTACTCCGAGGCGCTCGGCAGGCGCGCCACCATGTCCGCGCCGAGGTGGAAGGTGAAGTTGTCCCAACCGCTCTTGGCCACGGGCCGCACCGGAAGGCCGGCCCAGTGCGGGAACTGGTCGGCGACGAGCCGGCGCACCTGGTCGACGTCGACGGTCACGCGCCGGGGCAGGGGACCAAGGTCAGGTGTGCTGCTCATGGGCCCAGCATGCCCTCGGCGGACCCGTCGGATGTGCCGAAAACCGTATTTCGGTGTGACCCTGGGCGGGACTCGCGGGGGTTCAGGGGCGGGTCAGGGTGTCGATGATGGCTTCGCAGGTGTGGACCACGGTCTTGGCGGCGGTGGTCTGTGCGCGGCGCCAGACCGGGTTGGAGGCGTAGGCCTGCCAGCGGTCGAGCACGGCCATGGCGATGTGCAGCAGGTCCGCGCCGTCATCGCTGCCCAGGCGGTTGGCCGGGCTGGTGCCGGACAGGCCCAACAGCTGCTCCGCCTCGGTGGCGATCTCGCTGGGCAGTTCGATGCGACCGGTCTGCAACGCGGCCAACAGCCGCAGCTCACGGAAGTCCTGGGTGGTGACCTGGATCCGCTCGACCTCGGCGTGCAGGCCCCGGGCCTCGGGACGCGGTTCGGCCCGCAGCACGGTCTCGACGGCGACCAGGGCCGACCGCGCCTTGAGCACCGGAGCCCGCTCGGTGAAGTGTCGGCGGATGGACAGCCGCAGGTCGTTCAAACCGCTGCGCTGCACCAGTTCCGCGGCCAGTCGGCTGGGATCGCCGTAGCCGCGGCGGACCAGGGTCGTGCACAGGCGGATGCCGAACAGGCCGAGGCGCTCCAGCAAACCCTGACGCAGCACCACATCGTCCAGCGCCGGGTTCATGAACCGGTCGGTGGACAGGAGAAGCTCGTCCAACTCCTCACGGGGCAGCGCCGCCAGGGCGACCAGCGCGTCGAACTCGGCGTCGGTCAGCGTCCGTCCGGCGACGGCCAGAAGGCCGGCCACGGCAACGACATCCTGGCACAGCTGACCCAGCTCGGGCTCGGCCCGCAGCCGACGCGCGATCATCTTGGCCGAGGACATGGCGTCGACCCGGCCGCCGCCGAGCTCGTCGGCCCGCGCCAGCACGACGATCGTGTTGACGGGAATGGGATTTCCTTGCAGGGCCGAGCGGTCCTCGGCCCGGACGGGACCGGTCAGGTGCAGCACGGCGTCCACATCGGACGTGTGGCCCTCGATGAAGTCGTCCTCGTCCAACGCGTCCAGCAGCGTCGACTTGCCGGCCTTGGGTCGGCCGGTGACGCCGACCCGCAGCGGCTCGTCGAACAGCTGTCGTTGCTGCGTCAGGAAGTTCGTCGCCTTGGCGCTGCCGCGGTAGAGCCGCAGCGCCCACTCCAGCATGGCCCGGGTGTCCTCGGTGAGCAGTTCCTGGGTGATCATGACGTGATGGCCAGGGCCTGGGCGCGCTGCCGGAGCGCCACCAACGTGTTGATCTCCTCGGCGATGCTCTGGTTGCGCTGGTTGCGGGCCACGAGGTCGGCGTTGGCCAGGTCGCGGGCCCGCCGGATGGAATCGCTCAGCGCGTCCTGGAGCTGCTCGGCCTGCTCGGTGAAGTGCTCCCGCAGCCGCCGCTGCACCTGCCGCAGCGCGTCCCGGCTGTGCTTGCCGACCTGGAACACCAGCTCGTCGACATGGCGCTGCACGGCCGTCTTCGCCACCGCCTGGCGGCGTTTGAGCTGGGCGTCGCGCTCTTCCTTCAACGTCTTGGCGCCCATCACCGCGCCGGCGCCGACGGACACGAAGTTGACCAGCGGCATGCCCATCAGGCTGGTCAGCAGGCCGAACATCAGCATGCCGCTGTACGAGCCGCGCAGGCCGGTGATCACCTTGTTGGCGATGCCGGGCGGGGCCAGGTCGGGCGTGAGCAGGCCGCCCATCCGCTCCAGCACCCGGGCCGGATCGCGCAGCCCCAGATCGGGCAGCGTGCCGCGGCTCTCCTCGTCGAACTGCTCGGCGATGCGCTGGGACAGCCAGTGCGTGCGCTCCACCGTCCAGTCGTAGTTGCGCAGCACGGCATCGGTCAGCTTGTCGGCCAGCCAGTCGCAGAACTGGTCCCACGTCTTGGCCGGATCCGCCTTGTCGAAGGCCTGGTCGGTGTGCCGCAGGATGATCCGGGTCCGCTCGCGAAGATCATGGTCCACATCGGACATCAGGTCGGCCATGCCGTCCATGAGCATGTTCTGCCACCGCGACGACTGCCGGCGCAGCAGCTCGGCCGCCCGCTGCGCGTCCTCCAGCCCGGCCAGCGACGACGGGTCCTGAGTGGACAGCTCCGCCCGCAGCCCGAGCGACACCTGCTCGGTCACCGCGAGGATCGCCTCGGACGCCGACCGCCGGGCCAGCAGGCCGGCCTGCGCCTTGACGGTGTTCTCCAGATATCCCACCAGGGCGGGAAAACCGGATTCGGCGTTGACATTCTGGTCGCTCGTCCTGAGTGCGCGCTCACGCAGCACGGAGGACACCGCCACCAGCGGGATCGCCAGCCCGGCCTCGGCGATGAGCATCCGGTTGCGCTCAAGGTGCGAACGCCACCGCGGGCTCATGTCTGTTTTTGTCAGCACGCCCAACACGTTCGGGCAGATCGTGGTGGCGAAACGGAGGAACTGGAGCTCGGCCGGCGACAGCTCGGTCAGCGAGTCCGTCACGGCCAGCACCGCGTCGGCCTCGGCCAGCTCGGCCAGGGTGCGGCTGGTGTGCTCGGACCGTAAGCCGTCCACACCCGGCGTGTCCACGATGACCAGCCCGCCGGACAGCACGGCCCGGGGCACCCCGACCTCGGCCCGGACCACCTGGCCGCCGCTGATCTCCTCGGCCACCCGCTCGATCTCCACCGGCTCCAGCCGCTGCTGCCCGGGCCGCACCACGGCCGCCCAGGACTGGTCGGCGTGCCGGATGACCGCGGGCGCCGCGCTGGCCACGTCGTCGTGCACCGGGCAGACCGAGGTGCCCAACAGGGCGTTGACCAGCTGGCTCTTGCCCTGCTTGAGACCGCCGACCACGACGACCCGGATCGCCGGGTCGGCGAGTCTGCCCCGCAGGCGGCTGAGCCTGCTGGTCAGGTCGCGCCGGCGGCCGATGGCCGGCTGCCGGAGCGCCTCGTCGATCACATCGAGGGCCGTCATGGTCATCACCCGAGAGATTGTGTCCCCTTCGATCGGGTGACGCACACCAGGCCGGGCCCACGCTGAGGGAGCGGGCCCGGCCTGGAAGCGGTCAACCGGTTCTGGAGAAGGGGGAAAGGATCAGAAGCCGGTCAGGTGCGTGGCGTCGAGGTTGTGCGTCACGTTGTCGACGTGCACGCCGCCCAGGTCGATGTTGCCGATGCCGCCGATGTGGTTGGCGTCGCCGATGTTCAGGTCCTTGACCGTGGCGTCGACCGCGCCGGTGACGTGCTGCAGGGCCTGGTCGCCGTGCACCGAGGTGACGGTGTCCAGGGTGTGCGACACGTCGGCGATGTTGGCCGCGGCGTGGATCGGGTCGTTGGCGATGCTGGTCAGCGAGTGGATCGGGTCGTTCGCGATCTGGGTGACGTCGGTGATGTGCGACAGCGAGGTGACGGTCTTGGTCACGCCGTCGACGTCGACACCGTGCACCGCGGACGTCACGTGGCCCGAGGTGTCGGCGACGATCTTGCCGGCGATCGGCACGTTGCCCGCGACACCGGCGACGGTGTGCGAGGTGGTGTCGAGCGTCTTGGTCACGTCGACGTCGGAGGCGACGTGGGTGACGGTGCCGACCAGGTTCTCCACCGACGGCACGGCGGGCATGCCGTGCGAGGCCACGACCGGCACCTGGGAGGCCAGCTGCTGGACCTGGTCCAGGGAGCGGGCCGGGTTGGCCGCGGCGCCACGCAGGTCGCCGACCAGCGCGGTCGGGTCGCTCACGTCCGGCACGCCGGGCAGGCCCGGGATGCTCGGCACGAGGCCGGTCACGCCGTCCAGCGGCAGGTTCGGCAGGCTCGGGACGCCGGCCAGGCCGTCGACCGGGAGCTCACGGGCGACGCCGTCCAGGCCGGGGAGGCTGTTCAGGCCGACGGGCAGGCTGTCCAGACCCGGCAGCGAGTCCAGGCCGACCGGCAGGCTGTCGAGGCCCGGGAGGCTGTCCAGACCCGGCACGGGCAGGGCGTTGACCGGGAGCTCGCGGCCGAGGCCGTCGAGCGGGAGGGCCGGCACGGCCACGGGGACGACGGTGGTCAGGTGCTGCAGGGTGGCGATGGCGTCGGCGCCGGGCAGACCGGGGACGGCGCCGCCCAGCGTCTGCTCGAAGGCCTCGACCACGTTGGTCGGCGCCATGTCGAGCACGAGGGGCAGGATCTCGTGCACGTCGGCGGCGGTGATGTCGCCGAGGCCAGCGGACTGCAGGACACCCGTGGGGTCGGCGGCGAACAGCTCGCGGGCCGGGCCGTCGCTCAGCAGACCAAGGGTGAACTCGTGCAGCGTCTGGGCCATGGGGTGATGCTCCTGACTAGATCGGGGGACTTGACGGGGATGATCACGGTGTGGGCCGTGACGCTGAGGAACGCTAGGGGCTGGCGGCCCGTACGCCATCCGGGATCACTCCCAGTCCTGCCGGCCCGACCACTAGGGATCCGGCCGCGGCCCCGGCCTGGGGCACTAGGGAACCCCCTTCGTTACGGCACCAGATCACGAATGGGTTACCTTTGCCCCCACCACCTGAGACCCCGGCCGCTGCGCCTCGCGGAGGAACACTTGCCGTACACGCTAGGGATCGATGTCGGCGCCAGCCGCGCCGCCGCCGCGATCACCCGGCTCGACGGACCACACCGGGGTGCCCCGCACCCGGTGTCGCCGGTCTCGGCCGATCCCGGCCCGTTCGTCGGGCGGATCGGCGACGACGTGCCCATCGTGCTGGGCAACCGCCAGCACAACGCGCACGAGCTGATGGCCACCGGCATCGACCGGATCGTCGAGCAGGTGGCCGCCCACCACGGCGACCGGCCCGTGCGCGTCACCGTCACCCACCCCTCGACCTGGGGCCCCTACCGCATCGACCTGCTGCGGGAAGCCCTGTCCCGAGTGGGCCTAGGGGGCTCCGCCCTAGTGCCCGAGCCCGTGGCCGCCGCCGTGGCCGCGGCCAGCCGGCACCGCATCGACGGGCCCGCGCCGATCGCCGTATACGACCTCGGTGGCACCTCGGTCACCGCCACCCTGCTTCGCCCGACGCCGGGCGGGTTCGAGATCATCGGCCGCTCGGAGACCGCGGAGCACCCGGCCGGCGCCGATTTCGACGACGAACTGGTCGCCCTCGTGACAGCGGGCAGACCGGACCCGGGTGCGGCCTGGGACGACCTCACGAAGCTGCGGCAGGAGTGTGTGCAGGCCAAGCACACGCTCTCCGTGGCTCCCGAGGCCGTCGTGGCCCCGCTCCAGGTCCGAGTCACCCGTGCGGAGTTCGAGGAGCTGATCAGACCGTTGTTGAACCAGGGAGTGGACGTCTTGCTGAGGGCGCTGTCCAATGCCGGCCTCACGCCGGAGCGCGTGGGCGCGGTGGTGCTCGTCGGCGGCTCGGCCCGGATCCCGCTGGTCCGACAGGTGCTGGGGGAGCGCCTGCGCCGTCCCGTGCTGGTCGACGGCGCGCCCGAGGCGACCGTTGCCGCCGGCGCCGCGCTGATGGCCTCGCGGTCGCTGCCCGAGCCGGTCAACCCGGTCGCGGAGACCGTGGTCATGGCCAGGATCACCGACGAGACCGTGGTGCTGTTCCCGATGGAGGACCCCGACTTCGTCGACGAAGGGCCCGCGACGGAGGAGCCACCGGCCAGACCGTCGCTGGAGACCGAGCCACCGGAGCTCGTGCCGGCCAAGCCCGCGCTCACGGCCGCCCCGCGCCGGCGGCGCAAGAAGGCCAGCCGGCGCGGCCTGGTCATCGGTCTCGTCACCCTGCTGCTGGTCCTGGCCTGCGCGTACCTGGTGCTCCAGTACTTCACGACGCCCATAGGGGGCGGCCTGTGATGGTCCTGGAGTCCGATCTACGGCAGCTGGACGAGTCGATCGCCGCCGATCCGTCCGCGCCGAGGGTGGTCGGGGTTCGGGCGCCCGGCGGCTACGGCAAGACGGCCCTGCTCACGCGCTGGGCCAAGATCTACCGCGACGCCGGCGTCCCCGTGTACGACGGTCGGCAGGAGCTGCCCGCGCGGGACGCCGCCGTGCTGGTCGACGATGCCCACCAGCTCGACGACGAGCGGTTACGGGCGCTGCGGGCGCTGGCCGCCTCGGGCAGCGCGCAGCTGGCCATCGCCTATCGGCCGTGGCCTCGACGGGCGGCGCTGACCGACCTGGTCGAGGCCGTGACCCGGGTGCGGCCGCCGGTGCTGCTGGGGCCGCTGAGCCGGGCCCAGATCGGCGAGCGCGCCGGGCTGCTGCTGGGTGCGAAGCCGTCCGAGGACCTGGTGGACCTGGTCGGCAAGCAGACCGGCGGGGTGCCGCGCTTCGTCGACCGGCTGGTCAAGGCCGTGTCCGAGACCGCGGACTGCTCGGTGCCACCGTCGGCCGTCGAGGGTTTCCGGTACGAGGTGGACAACCTCGACGACGACGTGCGGCGGGTGCTGCTGGCGACGGCCCTGGGGGCGGCCACCGACCTGCTCGTGTCGCTGCTCGGGCTGGACCTGGACGCGCTGGGCGACGCCATGGACGGCGCCCGGGCCAGCGGATTGCTCGACGACTACGGCGTTCTGCTGCCGATAGCGCAGCGGGCGTTGATCGCTTTGAGCCCGTGGGAGCGGCGGCTTTCGCTGCACCAGCGGCTGATCGAGATCCAGCTGGCGCGCAGCGGCGCGTTGTTGCCGCTGGTCAGGCCCCTGCTCGGGGCGCCGGTGAGCGGCCCGCTGTTCGCATCGGCCTTCAAGGTGGCCGGCGACGAGGCCTTGGCCGAGTCGCCCGCGTTGGCGGCGCGCCTTTTCGCCGCCGCCGTCGAAGCCGGCGAGCCCGCCCTGTCGTTGGCCGCCCGGCGGGCCGAGGCGGCGGCGTTGTCCGGGGACCTGGATTCCGGCCTGCGCCTGGCCGACCAGGCCATCGCCGCCGAGGCCGCCGCCGACCGCGCACACGGGGCCAGCGTCGCCGCGGCCGTGTTGGCCCATCGCGGATTGTTGAGCAGCAGCACCGAGTTGTACCGCTGGGCCGGCGAGGGCTCGGCCATTCCCTTCGCGGCCCTGGGCCTGATCGGCACCGGTCGTCTGGCCGAGGCCGACGAGCTGTTGTCCCGGCCCGGCAGCGGCGGCCCGCCGACCCTGCTGGCCGGGGCCGCCCGGCAGCTGGCCCAGGGCGTCCGGGAGTCCGTCGCCGGTTCCGCGACCACGGCCCTTGCCACCCTGACCAGGGCCGCAGTGCTGATCGAACCGTTGGGGCGCAACGTCCTGCTCCCCGACACCCCGGCCGCCCTGGCCGCGCTGGTGGCCCTGCACTGTGGCGAGTTCACCGTCGCCGAATCCGTGCTGCGGCGGGCCATCGACTCCGGCATGGGCGGCGCCATCGCCGCGCGGCGGCACCTGTTGCTGCGGGGTTGGACGGCCATGCTCCGTGGCGGCTTCGACGCCGCCCGGTCCGATCTGCTGGCCGCGACCTCCAGCGGGCCCATGGAGCCGCGGGACTGGCTGTTGGCCACCGGCCTGGAGATCGGCCTCGCCCGCCGGGACAGCGACCTTTCCGCGCTTCGAACCGTATGGGATCGGGCGCGGGAGGCCATCGTCCGGCACCCCGCCGACCTGTTCGCCCTGCTGCCGCTGGGCGAGCTCGCCGTCGCCGCCGGCCGGCTGCACGACTCCTCACGGCTGGCCCCGCACCTGGCCCAGGCCACCGAGTTGGTGCAGCAGCTGGGCAATCCGCCGCTGTGGTCGACGGCCCTGTCATGGAGCCGGATGCACGCCGCCGTGCTCGACGAGCACCCCGAGGACGCCGCCCGTCACGCCGCCGACCTGGCCGGCTTGGCGGCTGCGCACCCCTACTGCGCGGCCGTCGCCGATGCCGCGCGGGTGTGGGTGAAGTTGCTGGCCGGCGACGTCGATCCCGTGGAGACCGAGTCCGCCGCCCGGGCTTTGGCCGCCGCCGGGTTGGTGTGGGACGGGGCTCGCCTGGCCGGCCAGGCCGCCATCCGCACCACCGACCGTGCGGCGATGGTCGCTTTGCTCGACTGCGCCCGGATCATCCAGGGCCGGCAGCAGGAGCCGCAGCAGGAAGCGCCAATGGCCGCCGACAACGCCACGACTCTGTCCGACCGGGAGCGCGAGGTCGCTGAGCTGGTGGTCAGCGGCCTGACGTACAAGCAGATCGGGGAGAAGCTGTTCATCTCGGCCAAGACCGTGGAGTACCACGTGGCCCGGATGCGCCAGCGCCTCGGCAGCGACACCCGCAGCGACCTGCTCAACCAGCTCAGAGGCCTGCTGGGCAACCGGGTCTAGCTCTCTTCCTGCTCCTGTTTCGCCTCGATCTGTTCGGCGCCCCGGCGGCGGAAGAACCGGAAGCCGGGGATGCCGACGATCGCCTGCCGCACGTCCCTGGTCACCTTGAGCAGCTCCGTGACGTCCGGGCCGACCCGGTCGAGCGTGCCCAGGATGGGCAGGATGTTGGCGATCAGGTGCTCGGTCAGCTTCGGCAGCTCGTCGACCAGCCGGATCGCCGCGTCGACCTCCTCGTCGGACAGCTCCGTGACGAAGCGTCCGGCCAGCGGGGCGGCGCGCAGGGCGATGGGCTCGTAGACGCGGATGAGCTCGTTGGCGATGGCGGCGGTGCTCTCGGCCAGCGCGACCACGGCGGCCGCCTCCTCGCTGACCCGGGCCGCGCCGCCGACGACCTCGTTGGCCCGGCCGCTGACGTGCTCGGCCACCGCCACGACGCCGGAGGCCTTGCGGCTGACCTGGTCGGCCACGGCCACCACACCCGAGGCCTGGCTGCTGATCTTGGCGGCGTCGACCACCACCACGCCGGCCGAGGCGGCGATGGCCTCGACCTCCACGACCAGGCGCTCGGCCCGCTCGACCACCTCGGTGATGCGCTCCACCATCGACTCGGCCGCGCCGACCAGCCCGATCACCCGGGCCGGCAGCGACACCAGGGCGATCGTGGTGTCGATGGCGGCCACAGTGACCGCCTTCGCGAGTCCGATGATCGGCAAGGCCATACCGCCCACTCTGCCCTGCTCGCGGCCGGGTTGCGAGCGAATCGGGGATCGCAAACGTTTGCCGGGTATTAGATCAACGCCATGGGGCGTACCGCACTGACCGTGACCGAGCTGCGGCTGCCCGCCGCCGCCCTCGGACCGGAGAACCCGCTGCCCGTGCTGGGCGAGGGCATGGAGAAGGTGCTGCCCTGCCTGCTTCAGGACGGCTACGGCCGGTCACTGACCGAGACCGCCCTGCCGGCGGTGGTGCTGGAGAACGACCACCTCGCCGCCACCGTGCTGCCCGGGCTCGGCGGCCGGCTCCACTCGCTGGTGCACAAGCCGTCGGGTCGGGACCTGCTGTTCCGCAACCCCGTCTTCCAGCCGGCGAACCTCGCCCTGCGCAACGCCTGGTTCGCCGGCGGTGTGGAGTGGAACCTCGGCAGCACCGGCCACACCACCATGACCTGCGCGCCGATGTACGCCGGCACCGTGGAGGGGCCCGACGGCTCGCCGGTGCTGCGGCTGTGGGAGTGGGAGCGGACCCGGAACCTCGTGTACCAGGTCGATCTGTGGCTGCCCCCGGATTCCTCTTTCCTCTACGTCGGCGTGCGGATCCGGAATCCTTGGCAGCACGAGGTTCCCGCCTACTGGTGGTCCAACGCCGCCGTTCCCCTACGCTCGGACACTCGGATCCTGGTGCCGGCCTCTTCCGGTTGGCACTACGGGTACACGCAGCGACTGTCCCGTGTGGATGCCTCGTTCGTCTCGGTCGACGACCGCGATGCCGCCGACCTGTTCTACGACATTCCCTCTGATCGTCAGCCGTGGATCGCGGCCGTGGATGCCGACGGCTTCGGGCTGATGCAGGCGTCCACGGATCGCTTGCGGGGCCGGAAGTTGTTCGTGTGGGGGACCGGCGCCGGTGGTCGGCGCTGGCAGTCGTGGTTGGCGCCGGGGACCGACGGCTATCTGGAGATCCAGGCCGGTCTGGCACCCACCCAGTTCGAGTACCTCCCGATGCCCGGCGGCGCGTCGTGGGATTGGTTGGAGGCCTACGGCCCCTACGGCGATTTCCCTTCGCTGCCACTGGATTCTTGGCGGTCCGTGGCCTCCGCCGAGCCGACGGTGTTGTTCTCCGGCTCGGGGTGGGGCGCCCTGGAGTTGCTGCGCACCGGCACCGATCCGTTGCCCGGCACGCCTTTTGGCTCGTTGGGTCTTGAGCAGCTGCCTTGGTTGGCGTTGCTGGACGGGGCCATGCCCGTCGGGGATCCGTTGTCGCCGCCCGGATGCACCTTGGTGGCTTGGCATTCGTTGTTGGAGGCCGCCCCCGAGTCGTGGATCTCCTTGTACCACTTGGGTGTTGCCCGGTGGTATCACGGCGACACCCTCGGCGCCGTGTCCGCGTGGGAGCAGTCCTTGGCTTTGGCGGAGTCGCCGTGGTCCTTGCGCGCCTTGGCTTTTGCCCGTCCGGACCGGGCCGTCGGGTTGTTGCTGCGGGCCATCGAGCTCGCGCCTTCGGCGCCGGGCCTTGCCGTGGAGACCCTGGAGGCGCTGTTGGCCGCGGGCTCGGCCGTCGAAGCCGCGTCAATCCTGGCTTCCCTGCCGGAAGCCGTTGCCACGCTTGGTCGTCTGCGCCTTTTGGACGCCCGCATCCGGCATGCCCTCGGCGACGTCGCCGGTGCCCGTGCCATTTACGACACCGGCTTCGAGGTCGCCGACCTCCGCGAGGGCGAGGAGTCCCTCACCGACACGTGGCGGCTCATCGCCGGCGACGAGCCCATCCCTGCCGCGTACGACTTCCGGATGGTCTCCGTTCTGCGGGACTGACGGCGGGGGAGCACCCTCGAAGGCATGCGATGTGTTGTCTTCGGCGCCACCGGCTACATCGGCGGCCGGGTCGTCCCGGCCTTGCTGGACGCCGGCCATGAGGTCCGGGTGGTCGCCCGCACCCCCGACAAGCTCCAGGACGCCGCGTGGCGAGACCGCGTCGAGGCCGTTCGCGGCGACGTGACCAGCGCCGATGACGTGAGGGCGGCGATCGAGGGTCAGGACGTCGCGTACTACCTCGTGCACTCGCTCAACCGGCACGACTTCGTCGACGTGGACCGTGCGGCGGCGCAAGCCGTGGCCGACGCGGCGGCCGAGCACGGCGTCAAACGCATCGTCTACCTGGGCGGCATCGTGCCGGACGGCACACAGCTGTCCGCCCACCTCGCCTCGCGGGCCGAGGTCGGCCGGATCTTCCTCGCCGGCCGCGTGCCGGCCGCCGTGCTCCAGGCCGCCGTGATCATCGGCTCCGGCTCCGCCAGCTTCGAGATGCTCCGCTACCTCACCGAACGCCTGCCGGCGATGATCACCCCGCGCTGGGTGCGCAACCGGATCCAGCCCATCGCCGTCCGAGACGTGCTGCACTACCTCGTGCACGCCGCCTCGTTGCCGCCGGACGTCGACCGGGCCTTCGACATCGGCGGCCCGGATGTGTTGACCTACCTGGACATGATGCGCCGCTACACCGTCGTGTCCGGCCTGCCGCGGCGGCTGGTGCTGCCGGTGCCCGTGCTCACGCCCTGGCTTTCCGCCCAGTGGGTCAACCTGGTCACGCCCGTGCCCGGGTCGATCGCCGTGCCGCTGATCGAGTCGCTCGTGCACGAGGTCGTCTGCCATGAGCACGACATTGCCCGGCACATCCCCGATCCGGACGGCGGGCTCACCCACTACGAGGAGGCGTTGGAGCTGGCCCTGGCCCGGATCGCCCGCGCCGACGTGCCGACCCGCTGGTCCGACGCCAGCGCCCAGCCCGCCGATCCGCTGCCCACCGACCCCGACTGGGCCGGCGGCAGCCTGTACGAGGACGTCCGCGAACACCGTTCCGACGCCGCGCCGCAGCAGGTGTGGCAGGTCATCGAGGCCATCGGCGGCGAGCACGGCTGGTACTCGTTCCCGCTCGCGTGGGCCGTGCGGGGCTGGGCCGACCGTCTCGTCGGCGGCGTCGGCCTGCGGCGTGGCCGCCGCGATCCCCGTCGACTGCACGTGGGCGAGGCCCTGGACTGGTGGCGGGTCGAGAGCCTGGACCGCCCCCGTCTGCTGCGCCTGCGGGCGGAGATGAAGCTGCCCGGGCGGGCCTGGTTGGAGCTCGGCGTCGAGCCGTCCGTCGACGGCGGCAGCCTCTACCGCCAGCGCGCCGTGTTCCAGCCCCACGGCTTGGCCGGGCACGTGTACTGGAAGGCCATTTCCCCGTTCCACGACCTGGTTTTCGGCGGCATGGTCCGCAACATCACCGGGGCGGCTCGATCTCGGTAGCCGACAGCACGTCCAGCGCTCGCAGGAACGCCTCCCGGTCTTCCTTCGGGAGCTTCGTCAGCAGGCGCTCCTCGGTGCGGTGGATGTCGCTCTGGATCGCCCGCTTCTTCCGGCGACCCTCCTCCGTGATGGCCACGAAACGCGCTCGCCGGTCCGCCGGGTCCTTGGTGCGTTCGAGCAGGCCTTCGTCCTCCAGCTCGTCCAGCACGCCGATGATCCGGCTCTTGTCCGCCCCGATGAACTCCGCCAGCGCCGCCTGGGTCCTCACCGGCTCTCCGTCCAGGGCGTTGAGAACCACGTAGCCCCACATGCTCACGCCGTGCTCCTTCAGCACCGGCAGCTCCGCCGCGATCAGCGCCCTCTGCAGCGGCGCGATCATCGCCGCCAGATCCCGTCGCATGAGCTTTATGGTAACCGCCTTGCGTCTACCGTATGCATCTGCTTATCGTAAGCACATGCATATCAACTCGCTCCTGGTCCAGCACCGCACCGTCATTCAGGCCAGCATCGACGTCGTCTCCCGTGTCACTCCCGCTTCCCTTGACCGCCCCACTCCTTGCGCCGGTTGGTCTCTCTCCGACCTCTTGGCCCACATGACCGCTCAGCACCGTGGCTTCGCCGCCGCCGCCCGTGGCCAGGGCAGCGACCTCACCGCTTGGCAGGTCTTGCCCCTCGGCTCTCGCCCCGTCGCCTCCTACACCGAGGCCGCCTTGGACGTGCTCTCCGCCTTTGCCGCGCCCTCCTCTGCCTTCGATCTGCCCGAGTTCCACCCCGTCTCCCGCTTCCCCGCCGCTCAGGCCATTTCCTTCCACCTCATCGACTACGTCGTCCACGGCTGGGACGTCGCGCGCTCCCTGGGCCTCGACTACACCTTGCCCCCTGCCACCCTTGACCTCGCCCTACCGATCGCCCTCTCCGTGCCCAACGACGCCAACCGCCTCGCCCCCGACGCCCCTTTCGCCCCCGCCCTTCTCGTCGGCGACGCCCCCACCCCGCTGGACCAGATCCTCATCGCCCTGGGCCGCTCGCCCTCCTGGCTAGCCTCGGTGGCATGACAGAGACGGACCGCCTGCGCGACATGATCGACGAGCTCCGCCGGATGCGATCCCGCTGCGAGCCCAAGTCGAACCAGAACCCCCGGTACCTGCGCTACTCGAACGCCGTCAGCGCTTTGAAGTGGATCATCAACGACCTGGCCGCGGAGCGTGAAACGCCGTGAACCCTTGGCCCGCAGCGGATCGCGCTGGTCGGTGGAACAGGTAGCCTTCCCGCCCCCGCCGACACAGAGCCCACGCGTTGCTCGGCGCTCAAACCCAACCCTGGCACCAGTCCTGTCCCGTCCATCGTTGGCTCGCGCGACCGTCGTCACGAAGCTGCCAGTGACTCGGCCTCCGGTCCCGTGGCCGGCCAGGGCTCCCAGATTCAAGGTCTAGGCTGGATTGGGGCTGCTCTTTCGCCAGCGCACGATGGCGCCCCCGAATCCGAGTCAAGCACACGAAGCTGGGAACGCGGCATTGCCAAGCAGGACAAGGGATTTGCCCGGCGATGGTCCGGGGAGCGGGATGCCGGCCTGGTCGAAAGCCCCCGAGTCGGGGGAATAGCCGTGGATACGCTTGGGGCGTCGTTAATGCAGCGGTCGACCTACCGAAAAACGGGTTTCGGTGTGACGCTGGGCGGGACTCGCGGGGGTGTGCCGGAAACCGGGGTTCGGTGGGTCGGAGGGCGTGACTCGCGGGGGTTAGCGGCGGCCGGCTACGTGGGAGTACAGGCGGGAGGGGTGGACGGGGTCGAGGAAACCCGGTAGGGGTGGGAGATCGGTGATGAAGGGCAGCAGAAGGTCGTAGAGGGCGGCGGCGTCGGCGGGGCGGCGGGCGGGGTCCTTGGCCAGGACGTCCTGGAGCAGCTGGTCGAGGGAGGCGGGCACACCAGGGACGGCGGGCGGCAACTCCTTGACCTGCTTGTCGAACACGGCGTAGGCGGTGGGGCCGGTGAACAGCTGCCGGCCGGTGAGCATCTCGTGCAGCACGCAGCCCAGGGCATAGAGATCGCTGGACGGCCCGGCAGCGCCGCGCTGGATCTGCTCGGGGGCCATGTAGGCGGGCGTGCCGAGGATCTGGCCGGCGCGGGTGAACTGCGCGAGGTCGGACTCCCGCAGCAGGGCCAGGCCGAAGTCGAGCACCTTGACGCTGCCGTCGGGACACAGCATCAGGTTGGTGGGCTTGAGATCCCGGTGCGCGATGCCGAGCGCGTGGGCGGCGGAGAGCACGGCGCAGGACTGGGCGGCGATGGAGGCGGCCCACGGCACGGGAAGGGGCCCGTGCTCGCTGACGAGATCGGCGACGGTGACGCCGTCGATGAACTGCATGACCTGGAACAGCCGGTGCTCGTGCGCCCCGAAGTCGTAGAGGACGGGGGCGCCGGGATGCTCCAGCCGGGCCAGGATCCGGGCCTCCCGGACGAAGCGCCGTTCGAGCTCGTCGTCGGAACCGCCGGGCCAGTGCAGGAACTTCACGGCGACCCGGCGGTCGAGGTGCTTGTCGTAGCCACCGTGCACGGCGCCCATGCCGCCCCGGCTGAGCGGCAGGTCGTCGAGCTCGTACCGGTCGGCGATGAGCATCCGGCCCTCCCGCTAGCGTCCTGGCCGCAGGCTACCCTCGACCAGGCCGTCGACGCCGAGCCGCACCACGGAGCCGCCGACCGCGGCGGCCTCCCGCAACTGGTCCTCGAACGCCAGCAGCCGCTCGAAAGCCTCCCCACACGCCCGTTGCTCGCCAAGGGCCAGTCGCGGCACCTGCGTCCGCCGAACGTCGAGACGGCTGGAGCCGGTGGTCGGCCGGGCGGTGGAGGCCCGCAGCGCGCCGGCCAGGAACCGGGCGTCGAGCTGCTGCTCGTCGACGCGGTATGCCGTCAGGTACGGCCCGAGCGCGGCGGCTGCCGTCGCCACCCGCGCCATGCCGGTCGGGGCCGCGACGACCTCGCCGGGCTCGATCATCACCAGGTCGCCGGTGTCGGCGGCACGCTCACTCGCCGGACGGCCCTCGGCGAGGTCGTCCATGGTCAGCACGGGCACGCCGTCACCCGGCGTCAGTTTGACGGGGGCGTGCCGCACGGTCAGAGCACCCGACCGGATCAGGTCGCCGACGGTCGTGGTCGGCGCGGACGCGTGCTCGATCAGCACGGTCAGGTTTGGCGGCGTGAGGTCGAAGCCGCGGAACCGTTCGACGGCGGCGGCGAACTCGCGGCCGATGTCCGGCCCCTGGGCCAGCTGCCGCCGCCGGGCCGGGCTGATGTCGACGTCGTCGTCGAGCAGGTCGATGATCCGCACCGCGTCCGCCGCGGACGGGTCCAGCCACGCCCTCTCGACGCCGTCCAGCTCATCGGTGATCAACACGGTCGACGGCGGCCGCGACTCCGGCGCCGGCCGACACAGCAGCCACAGGTCGGAGCCGGCGTCCGGCAGTCCGATGACGGCCCGCAGAGCGCCGGTGCGCAGCAGCTTGGCCCGGATCCGACGGCCGGGCCGGCGGCTCGCGGCGGTCGGCGGCATCAGGATGGCCACCATGCCGTCGGGGCCGACGTGGGAGAGACAGTGCTGCAGCCATGCCAGCTCCGGCTCGCCACGCGGCGGCACGCCGTACTCCCAACGCGGATCGGCGACCAGTTCCTCGTGCCCCCAGGTGCGGTCGTTGACCGGCGGATCGCACAGCACTGCGTCGACCAGCTGGCCGGCGAAGCGGTCACGCCGCAGCGAATCGCCGGTGGCCATGTCGACGTCGGTGTCACGCAGCGTCATGCGGCACGAGGCGATCACCATGGCGGCCCGGTCGATGTCCTGGAGGAAGACCTCGTGCGCGGTGCTGGCCACGGCCAGCGTGCCGACCCCGCACGCCGGGTCGAGCACCACGCCACCGTCGGGGCAGGCGAGGCGGACCATCAGCTCGGCGACGGCCGGCGGGGTGACGGCGAGTCGGCGCGAGTGGGCGTCGACGTAGCGGGCGACGATCAGTTCGTACGCGCCGGCGGCACCGTGCTCCTCGGCCAGCTGGTTGAGCAGTCGTGCCAACTGCGAGTCGTCGAAGCCGCCGCTGCCGGAGAGGAACATGCCGGCCCGGGCGACCTCTTCGCCGAGCCGGAGGTCGTCGACGCCCGAGCGGAGCGCCTGCCACGTGCGTTCGGCGGTGGACACCTCGAACGCCTTGCCGTTGCGCCGCAGCCAGTCCTCGATCTCGGTGAGAGAGAACAGCGGGCTCGCCGCGCTGCCGCCGACCGGCCGGGGAAAGTCGTCGAACCGCCGCCGCCAGTTGCTGACGGCCGCCCGGCCGACATCGACAAGTCGGGCGATGTCGGCGGCGCTGACGGTGGCTCCGGAGTTCACCGAGCGAAGCCTAGCAGCACCAGTGCACTGCCATTTTGCTTGTGAACCCAGTTCACAACTGATTCACTGGTGACATGGCGAACACATCAAAGTTCCGGTTGACCGCCGTGTCACGCACCCATCCGGGCTGCCTTCGCGGCTACAACCAGGACGCCGTCCACCTGGGCAAACACGTCCTGGCGGTGGCCGACGGCATGGGCGGCCATGCCCACGGTGAGGTCGCCAGCGCGGTCGCCGTCCAGGTCCTCGCCGAACTGGAGAAGTCGGTCGGCATCGAGAACTCCGCCGGAGTTGAGAAGTCGGTCGGACTTGAGAAGTCCGCCGGACTGGGCAGGTGGTTCGGTCTCGGCCGGTCGACGCGCATCGAGGAGTCGGCCGGAGTTGAGGAGTCGGCCGGAGTTGAGAAGTTCGGCGGAGTCGAGAGGTCGGCCGGAGTTGAGGAGTCCGCCGGTGTCGAGAAGTCGGCCCGTAGCAGGCGGTCGACCGGTGCTGGGAAGTTCGCCGGTGTCGAGAGGTCGGTCGGAGTTGAGAGGTCGGTCGGAGTCGGGAAGTTCGGCAGAGTTGAGAAGTCCGCCGAAGTCGGGAAGTTCGGCGGGGTGGAGAAGAGCGTCGCGCTTGGCTCGGTTCCCGGCGAAGTGCTGCGGCGGCTGGACGCCATGGCGGCGCGGGACAGTAGCTTCCACGGCATGGGCACGACCATCACCGCACTGCTCTGGACCGGCGAAGTGCTCGCGGGCGTGCACATCGGGGATTCGCGGGCGTATCGGTGGCGGGGCGGCGAGCTGAGGCAGATGACCCAGGACCACACGCTGGTGCAGTCGCTGCTGGACAGCGGGCGGATCACGGCGGAGGAGGCGGAGACGTACCCACGCCGGAACATGCTGGCCCGGGCGGTGCAGACCGGCAGCAAGGCGGAGCCGGACGTCTTCTCCTACCGGCTCAAGGCCGGCGACCGGTACCTGGTCTGCTCGGACGGCCTGACGGCGGTGCTCACGGACGAGACGATCGCCGGTGTGCTGGCCGACGTCGCGGTCCCGGACGACGCGGTGGACCAGCTCGTCGACCTGGCGCTGCGCGGGGGAGCGCCGGACAACGTGAGCGTGGTGCTGGCGGACGTGGCGGAATCCCGGCGTGCCGGCTACCGGAAATACTGGCGACGGAACTCTGGGTAGCGTATGCGGGGTGAGCTGGGGCAAGGGTGGCTCCCCCAGGAGGGTGACCTGGTGGGCCTGGCTGAGCTATGGCGTGATCGTCGCCGAGGTGGTGGGCGGCGTCGCACTGTGGTTCGGCGACGGCTGGACGTTTGCCGACGGGGTGCAGAACTTCCTGGTCACGGACAGCCTGCTGGCGATGACCTTCGCGCTGTGCGGCGCGCTGGTGGCCTGGCGGCGTTCGCGTAATCCGATCGGGTGGTTGCTGCTGTGCGGCGGCGCGGCCCACGCCACCACCGTCCTGCTGGTCGGCCTGCTCAGCTTCGGGCTGGTGCACGGCTGGACCGAGCCGACGCTCGGCGTGATCGTCACCGCCGCGACGGCGTCGTGGCCGCTGGGCCTGCGGCTGTTCATCCCGTTCGCGCTGCTGCTGTTCCCCACCGGCACGCTGACCCGCAGGTTCCGGCCGGTCGCCGGCCTGACCGTGATCATCGCCGTGGCGTTCGAGTGGTGGAGCCTGATCACCACCTCGCCGTACTCGGTCGGCGGCCCGCCGCCGTACACGGGCGCGTTCGCGATCCCGGTGCTGGAGCCGATCCGCCCGCAGCTGGACCTGGCGGCGATCGTCGTGCCGATGCTGATCGACGTCGTTGTGCTCGCGGTCCGCTACCGGGACGGCGACGAGCGGCAGCGGCGGCAGATGCTGTGGCTGATGCTGGCAGTGCTGTGCGCGGTGCCGTGGGCGCCGTTCGGCATCAGCGCCACCTCGTTGCAGGTGTTGATCTTCCTACAGCCGGTCGCGATGGCCATCGGCCTGCTGCGCCCCCAGCTGTTCGACATCAAGCTGGTGGTGTCGCGGACGCTGCTGTATCTGGTGCTGTCCGGGGCGGTGGTGCTGCTCTACAGCGGCGTGGTTCTGGTCTTCGACCTGGTGTTGCAGAGCCGGCTCGGTGACATCGGGGCCGCCCTGGTCGCGCTGGGCGTCGCCATCGCGTTCCAGCCGGGCCGGGCGTGGCTGCAACGGGGCATCGATCGTCTCTTCTACGGGGATCGCGGCGATCCCGTGCGGGCATTGCGCAACCTGGGGGATCGCCTGCGCCGGGATCCCGGCTCCCTCGACGATCTGCTGACGGCCGTGCGGGAGTCGCTGCGGCTGCCGTTCGCGGCCTTCCGACTGGACGGGCGAGAAACGGCGACATCTGGTCAGCCGGGTGGGCGTGTCGAGGTGTTGCCGCTGCTGAGCTCGGACAATGGCGACGTGGAACTGGTGGTCGGCGTCCGGCAGGGACAGTCACGGCTGGATCCCGAGGACCTGCGGGTGCTCGGTGTCCTGGTCGCGCCGCTGGCCGTCGCCGTCCGCGCGACCGTGCTGTCGGCGGAGTTGCAGGCGTCGCGGCAACGGCTGGTGTCCGCGCGCGAGGAGGAACGCCGTCGGCTGCGCCGAGATCTGCACGACGGCCTGGGCCCCACCTTGAGCGGCTTGGCCTTCACGACCGACGCCGCGCGCAACCTCGTCACCGCCGAGCCGGCCGGCGCGCTGGAGCTGCTCGGTCAACTCCGTGCGCACGCCAACGCGGCGATCAGCGAGATCCGGCGTCTGGTCGACGGCCTGCGTCCGCCGGCGATCGACGAGCTCGGGCTGGTGGAAGCCCTGCGGCAGCAGGCCGATCGGCTCAGCTACCGGGCCGGCGGAGATCCGCTGCGGATCGTCATCGACGCCCCCGGCGGACGGCTGGACCTGCCGGCGGCCGTCGAGGTCGCGGCGTACCGGATCGTCGTCGAGGCGCTCACCAACGCCGCCAAGCACTCCGCCGCCGATCACGCTCGTGTGCAGATCTCGGTTTCCGACGAGCTGCGCATCGAGGTCGCCGACAACGGCGGTTCCTCGTCCACGGCCTGGGCGCCGGGCGTCGGCACGGCGTCGATGGCCGAGCGCGCCGCCGAGGTGGACGGCTGGTGTCGCAGCGGTCCGAGCCCCGGCGGCGGCCGAGTCAGCGCCGCCCTCCCGCTCGACGCCGGGGGAGGACGGCGCGCGGGGCTTACCCGTAGCTCACCGGCGTCCCCGGGGTGACTTTCCCGGCGAACTCGGCGTGCGGGATGGAAAAGCGCGCGACGATGCCGAAGTCCTCTGCTGCCATGGGTGGCTCCTTGGGAAGGTGAGGGCGGACTGCCCCCGACACTGCACAGCCTGCCTCGGCCGCCTTCCCGGTCCCAGGGGGCAGGCACCCGGTCGGACCGGGAAGTTCTTCCCGGCCGGGCCGGGTGACCAAGACCTCGTTCGCCACGACCACAGGAGCAGCAGGTGCCCGACCCCGAGATCACTGTTGTGCTGGCCGACGACCATCCCGTGGTGCGTAGCGGTCTGCGGGCGCTGCTGGCCTCGACACCCGGCATGCGGGTGGTGGCCGAGGCGGTCAACGGGCGGGAGGCGATCCAGGCGGCCGCCGCGTACCGGCCGTCCGTGCTGCTGGTGGACATCCAGATGCCCGAGCTGGACGGCATCGACGCCACCCGCGCCGTCGTCGCCGTCGCCCCGAGTACGGCGGTGTTGGTGCTGACCATGTTCGAGGACGACGACTCCGTCTTCGCCGCCGTCCGCGCCGGGGCCCGCGGCTACATCCTCAAGGGGGCCGAGCAGGACGAGATCCTGCGTGCCGTCCGCTGTGTCGCCGAGGGCGGCGTGATCTTCGGGCCCAGCATCGCCCGCCGGGTCGACGCCCTGCTCAGCGGTGGCCCCGAGGACCTGCCGAACCTGCCTTTCCCCCAGCTGACCGACCGTGAGCGCGAGGTGCTGGACCTCATCGCCGCCGGCCTGGCCAACCCCCAGATCTGCGACAAGCTGGGCCTGGCGGTGAAGACCGTGGGCAACCACATCTCGTCGATCTTCGCCAAGTTGCAGGTGGCGGACCGCGCGCAGGCCATCGTGCGGGCCAGGGACGCGGGCCTCGGCCGCTGACGCCCGATGGGCACCGGACGCCGGTGTCGGCCGCGGCTGACCGCTGCCAGCTGAATCGTGCCGATCTGGCCGGCCGCCTGTCCCTTCGATGTTGTCGGGGCGGCCGGTCAGCCGGCACGGTTGCCTGCCATGAGCGCATATCGTTCTTTCACAAGGAAAGCGACGGCCACGGTCGCGGTGGTCCTCGGTCTGCTGGTTGCCGGAGCGGGCACCGCGACGGCCGGGACCAACGGCCAGCAACTGGTGCTGTGTGCCCCGAAACACGGCGCGAGCAACACGGTGTGGCACGCGAATGTGACCGGCACCAACGAGAAGGGGCAGCAGATCAATGACTCGCCCATCGTGCGGGTGGGCAATCCCGGGGCGTGCACGTACTACCTGCAGCGCTGGTGGTGGAAGGGGCACACCACGTTGCACTGGTGGTTCCAGCTGACCGACGGCTCGTACGAGCAGGCGCCCGCGCCGGACACCTGGACCACCTGCGAGGTGCCGACGTCGAACAAGACCGACTGGTGGGTCTGTTACGGCCGAGGCTGATCGGATCGGTGCGAGGCGGCGGTCCGCCCCGCACCGCCCCGCCCGACGGAGACGGACCGAACCTGCGTCATGGTTGCCCGAGAGCGGGACTCGCGGTGTCAGGGAGTGTGGCGCCACTCCTGGGCGGCGTTCATGAGGCCGATCATGCCGGACACCAGGCGCATCTGGTCGACGGTGCGGATGTCGGCCTCGACGAGCTTGGGGGAGCAGACCAGCACGGCGACGGCCTGGGCGCGGGAGAGGGCGACGTTCAACCGGTTGCGGGACAACAGGAAGTCCAGGCCGCGGGGGAGGTCGGCGGCGGACGACGACGTCATGGTGGTGATGACGACGGGAGCCTCCTGGCCCTGGAAGCGGTCCACGGTGCCGACCCGGACGTCGGGGAAGCCGGCGACCTCAAGGGCACGGGTGACGACGCGGGCCTGGAGGTTGTACGGGGCGACGACAAGGATGTCCTCGTCGCCGAGGGGACGCACGCCGGAGCTGTCCGTCCACTTGCGACCGTGCAGGGAGCGGACGATGTCGACGACGGCGGCGGCTTCCTCGACGGAGCGGGTGGTGTTGCCGCGGTGGTCGACGGAGGCGAGGTACAGGCCGGAGTCGATGCCGTCGATCCCGCGCTCGGCGGCGGACGGATGCGCATGCAGGAGACCGGAATAGGACAGGCGGGACACGGGTTCGCAGACGGCGGGGTGCATGCGCCGCGACTGGTCGAGGAAGTAGCCCAGTGACGGGGGAATCACGTCGTTGTCGCCGATGAGGTGCCCCAGGGCCGAGGCCTCGGCGCCGGCGGGATGGGTGCCCTGAACGACCTGCGGCAGCTGCTGGGGATCGCCGAGCAGCACGATGTTGCGGGCGCACATGGAGACGGCGAGGGCGTCGGCCAGCGAGAACTGGCCGGCCTCGTCGATCACCAGCACGTCGAAGGGCTCGGCCCGCATGGCGGCGTTGGCGAAGGTCCACGCGGTGCCGCCGACCAGGTGCCCGTCCGTGTGCTCGGCCCGCCACCGGGCCAGCCCGGGGTTGTCCTTGGGCTGCTCCCACGGGACGTCCTTCTCCGCTGCCTTCTTCGGTCGCTTGGCGGCCGGCAGCGTCGGCGCGGAGGATTTGGCTGCCCGCAACACGTTCTCGACGGCCTTGTGACTGGTGGACGTCACGGCCACGGTTCGGCCGGAGCCGACGAGATGCGCGATGAGCTTGCCGGCCAGGTAGGTCTTGCCGGCGCCGGGCGGCCCCTGCACGGCCAAGGTCGACCCATCCAGAAGGTCGACGGTCTCGATCACCGTGCGCACGAGATCCTCGCCGTGCGGCGGCAACTCGACGCCGCCGCGCAGGCGCGGGGGAGTGCGGCGCAACAGGTCGATGCCCGGATGTTGGGGCAGCGCAGGCAGATTGTCGACGGCGAGCTGCGCGAGATCGGCGACGGCCTCGTCCTTGGGCTTCGGCATCACCGGCGATCCCGGCAGAACCGCGTTGGGGCGACCGTCGGAGGTCTCGTCGGGCTTGGCGCTCTCGACCAAGGTCAGTTCCTCGGCGGTGGCGGCGCTGACGACCGCGTCCCGCGTGGAATCCCCGTACCGCAGGCGAACCTGGTCGCCCATGGCGTACGGATGCGGCCGGTCGGGGTCGCACACGAGCGTCAGCACGCGCTTGGCCAGGCGAACTCGGCCGGCCGGCGGCTGCCAGTCGCCCGCCTGCACGGAAACCGGCACGGCGCAGGTGGTGTCGACCTCCAGATCGGACAGCGGGGCGGCCACCTGGCGGAAGAACTCCCACCACGCCGGGTTGGTCTCCCGGCGGTGGTAGCCGACCGAGGCGGCCAGCAGGGCGCGGGCCTTCTCGTCGTCGGTGGCGTCGGCCGGATTGTCGGGCAGGCCGGCCATCAGCGGGTCGACGAGCGCCGCCAGCCGGGCGGCCCGCTCGGCCCGGCGCTCGGCGGCGACCAGGTCCTCGGCCAGTGTGAGGAGATCCTCCTCAGGGATCTCTGCCACGGTCTCGATGTCGGCCTCGACGCGAACCCGGTGCAGGAAGTGGAAAAGCTCCCGCGTCGACACGCAGTCGTACTCGTTGTAGTCGCTGATGCCCTGCAACACCTCGGCCGCCCGCGCGTCGCCGATCTGGTGCAGCGTCAGGTATTCCTCGTACGCCTCGATGCTCGACACGGCGGTCTTCACGTCGCCGTCGCGGGCCGACGGCATGTACAGCGGCTCCAGGTACTTGATGGAGTAGGACCGCTGCGACACCCGAAGTGCCTTGCGCACCACGGCGTAGAGGTCGATCAGCGCCCCGCCGCGCAGCAGGTCGTCGACCGCCTCCTCGCGGGTGCCGTGCACGGCGGCGAGCCGCTTCAACGCCGTCACCTCGTACGGCGCGTAGTGGTAGATGTGCGCGCCGGGATTCGAAGCCAGCCGCTCCGAGGCGAAGTCGACGAACTCCTCGAAGGCCTTCTTCTCCTGCGCCCGGGAATGCGCCCAGAACGGGATGAACCCGTCGGTCGTCACGGAGCCGAACAGGTACTCCAGACCGGTCCCGGCCAGCGCGAACGGGTCGCCCTCCATGTCGAAGAAGACGTCGCCGGGGCTGGGCGCCGGCAGCCTGGCCAGTTCAGAGCCGTCCACCACCTCGTAGCTGATCTTCCCGGTGGCGTCCTGCCGCACCTGGATCGCCGCCTGCGCCCGCAGCGCCGTGAAGGTGGTCGCGGACAGGTCGCGCGGGCGGTCCTCGGGGGCAGCCTCGGCCAGCGCGTCGATGGTGCCCATGCCGGCCTCGACCAGCTTGCGCCGCTGATCGGCCCGCATCCCGGCGACCAGCGACAGATCGCGGTCCTTCTCGCGCCCGGTTTCGCACGTGCTCAAGAACTTGCAGGTGCCGCAGGCCGGCCGGGCGTCGTCCCACAGCCGCGGCGGCAACGAGGGCTTGCGCACGGACAGCTTGGCCCGCAGGCGATCCAGCAGCGGCACGAAGTCGTCCACCCGCAGCGCCACGTCGCTGCCGTCGCCCAGCAACAGGTGCATGTGCGGCCCGGTGGGGAAACCGGTGCGGCGCAAGGCATCCGCGTACGCCGTCAGCTGGAGCACCGCCGCCGGACGGGCATGGCGGGCCAGCTTGGTGTCATAGGCCTCGTACCGGCCGTCGGCGTCGGCGATCAGAAAGTCCGCCCGCCCGGTCAGATCACCGTCGCGGAAGACGGCCTGGTAGATCACCGGCGCGCCGGCTTCCAGCGCGGCCAGGGTGGCGGCCTCCGGGTCGTCGCCGGAGATCTCAACCACGCCGTGTGACGCCTTGAGCCGCTCCAGCACCGCCAGCTCGTGCGCCTGCCCGTGCTTGACGGCCAGCTGGTCGCCGCCGGGATCGGGCCGCGGAGCTCCGGGCAGCCCGGCGGTCAGCGCCTGGTCGAGCACGCTCCGGTGCTCGCACTCAAGCAGGTCGGCCAGGTCCGTTGGGGTGAACATCGCCGGCACAGTCTTCCACAGCGGTAGATCAACCAGCGGTTGCCACGCGCGCGGCCTCCTCGGCGAGTCGCGCTGCCAGGTGCGGGTCGGGATCCAGGCTGAACACCGTCAGAACCAGGTTGCCGCAGCGCACCACCATCTCGATGCCGTGGCTGCCCCGCACCTCGGTGGTCTGGTCGCACGGCCCGTCGACGGTGCGCGTGGCGCCGCCGACGGCCGCGACGGACAGCGCGAACTCCCGTTTCGACGTCTCGATGTCACCGTTGCCGACGTACGCGTCGATCGCGATGAACAGGATCGGCAGCGGCCCGTGGGTCTGGGACCACTCGCAGCCGTTGACGGTCGCCTCGCTGAAGGTGACCCCGGGCGGTCCGTCGATGAACGGCGCGATCCGGGCCAGCGCCTCCCGGGGCAGCAGCGAGCACGCCGACACGTGACGGAACTGCGGCTCCGGCGGCGGGCCGGCCAGCACGGGGGTGAGCAGCCCGAGCCCGATTGCGGCGATCGACGCGACGGACAGCCACGCCAGCTGCGTGATCCGCTGCGGCGACACGCGGTTGCGGCCACGCGTCGACGACGTGCCCAGGCCGACGGCCAGCGATATGACGGCAATCGTTGACACGACAAGCCATTCACGGATGCCGAAGCCGTGCTGCCACCAGCTTGGGTCCCACGACTTGCGGATCGTCCAGCACAGCATGAAGGTCAGGGGAGTCAGGGCGACGGCCGCGACCCGGATGCGACGGCCGCTCGACGTCGCCAGTACGACCTCGGCCAACGGCACCAGGCAGCCCAGAGCCAGCCCGAGGGCCAAGGTGATCGTCCGATGATAGGTGGCAGGCTTGATGTTCCAGGTTTGTTCCAGCCAGGCCATCGCCGCCACGGCCAGCGCGCCGGCGACCACGGCCCCGAGAATTTCCCTTGTCCAGCGGGGTTTCACGCCGGGAACGTGAGCAAGCACCGGATACACCAGGCCGGCCCGCAACAGCTCGGCCGCGAGCGTCGACCCGGCCGAAGTCCGCTTGCGCAAGGGTTTGTGCTGCGCCGCGAGCTCGTCCGCGGCGTAGCTGCGGAGGTCGGCATGGGGCCGGAACGGCAACAATGCGGGGATCGGCCCATCGTCGGCGTCCAGTTGGTCGAGCACGAACTGCGCCATCGCGCTTCGGGGCTGTTGAGCCAAACGCGCTCGCTGTGACGACGCGTACCCCGCCCGTGACCGGAGAAGTTGATCGTGCAGACTGTGCCGGAACCCGGCGGTCCCGACATGGTGTCGCAGCCAGGTCTCGACGCCGAGCCAGCCGGCGACGGCCGCCAGAAGCGGCGCGAACGCCGGCAGCCGCACCGCCAGCGCGGCCAGGGCCAGCGTCGCCGCCAGGCCGGCCACGGCGGTCCCGGTGCTGATCGGACGCCTTGTCGCCATGCGAGCATGATCCTCGTCGGCGAGATCGTCTTGGTCTTATTTTAAGGCGTGTATTGACGCTCCCCTGTGACCCCCATAACATTCGGCCTCGTCGGGGCCGCCAACTCAGACCTGTCCTCTCCCAGCGAAGCAGGAGGGCCCTGTGACCCCTGTGCGTACCACCGCGCTCGCCGCGGCGGTCGTGACCCTGTCCGCGACCGCCATGACCTTCGGCATGGCGCCCGCGGCCAGTGCCGCGGTGTCTCCCGGCACCTACACCGTCACCAATGCGGGCAGCGGAAAGTGCGTCGACGCGCGCTCCGCCGCCACCGCCAACGACACCGCCGTCCAGCAGTACACCTGCAACGGCACCGCAGCCCAGTCGTGGACGTTCACCGCCACCGACTCCGGCTATTACCAGGTCGGCGCGTCGACCGCGGCCGCCCAGGTCTGGGACGTCGCCAACGTGTCGACCGCCGACTCGGCGGTGGTCCACCTGTGGACCTACGGCGGCGGCGCCAACCAGCAGTGGCAGCCGGTCGACGAGGGCAACGGCAACTACCACTTCATCAACCGCAACAGTGGCAAGTGCCTCGACGTGCCCGGCGCGTCCGTGAACGACAGCGTGCAGCTGCAGCAGTACACCTGCAACGGCTCGGCCGCGCAGACGTTCTCGCTCAGCGGCGGCGGCACCACGCCGCCTCCGCCGCCACCCCCGCCCGGCAGCCCGGACTTCGGCCCGAACGTGTCGGTCTTCACGCCGTCCACGCCGCAGTCGACGATCCAGAACAAGCTCAACTCGGTGTTCAACCAGCAGCAGTCGGCCCAGTTCGGCACCGGCCGCTACGCGCTGCTGTTCACGCCCGGCACCTACAACGTGGATGCCAACGTCGGCTTCTACACCGAGGTCGCCGGCCTGGGCCTGACCCCCGGCCAGGTCACCATCAACGGCCAGGTGCACGTCGAGGCCGACTGGATGGGCGGCAACGCCACGTGCAACTTCTGGCGTGACGCCGAGGGCCTGACCATCAACCCGCCCGGCGGCACCAACACCTGGGCCGTGTCCCAGGCCGACCCGCTGCGCCGGGTGCAGGTCAACGGCAACCTGAAGCTCGACGACAACGGCTGGTCCTCGGGCGGCTTCCTGGCCGACTCCCGGGTCACCGGCCAGGTGATCTCCGGCTCGCAGCAGCAGTGGCTGTCGCGCAACGACCAGATCGGCAGCTGGAACGGCCAGAACTGGAACATGGTGTTCTCCGGCGTGCAGGGCGCGCCCGGCAACACGTTCCCGAACCCGCCGTACACCACGCTGAACACCAGCCCGGTGATCGCCGAGAAGCCGTACCTGTACGTCGACGGCAGCGGCAACTACAGCGTGTTCGTGCCGGCGTTGCGCACCAACAGCTCGGGCACCTCGTGGGCAGGAGGCAACCCGGCCGGCACCTCGCTGCCGATGAGCGGCTTCTACATCGTCAAGCAGGGCGACACCGCCTCGACGATCAACGCCGCCCTGGCGGCCGGCAAGAACCTGATCGTCACGCCGGGCATCTACCACCTCAACCAGACGCTGAACGTCACGCGTCCGGACACCGTGGTGCTGGGCCTTGGCGTCGCGACCTTCGTGCCGGACAACGGCATCACCGCCATCCAGACCGCCGACGTGAACGGCATCAAGATCGCCGGCCTGCTGATCGACGGCGGCACGGTCAACTCGCAGCAGCTGGTGCAGATCGGCCCGAACGGCGCGACCGCCGACCACGCGGCCGACCCGACCGTGCTGTCCGACGTGCACTTCCGGCTCGGCGGCGCGACCGTCGGCAAGGCCACCCGGTCGCTGGTCGTGAACAGCAACAACACGATCACCGACGACACCTGGATCTGGCGGGCCGACCACGACGACAACAACGGGACCTCGGGCTGGAACACCAACACCGGCGCCAACGGCCTCGTCGTCAACGGCAACAACGTCACCGCCTACGGCCTGTTCGCCGAGCACTACCAGCAGTACCAGGTGATCTGGAACGGCAACGGCGGCAAGACGATCTTCTACCAGAGCGAGATGCCCTACGACGTGCCCAACCAGGGCGCGTACATGAACGGCTCGACCCAGGGCTGGGCCTCGTACAAGGTGGGGGCCAACGTCACCAGCCACGAGGCGTGGGGAATGGGCGTGTACGCCTTCTTCAACACCAACCCGAGCGTGGTCAACTACCACTCGTTCGAGGCGCCGCAGAACGGCAACGTCAAGTTCCACAACATCCTTGACCTGTCGTTGGGCAACAAGGGGTCCATCACCCACGTCATCAACGACACCGGTGCGCAGACCCCGACCAACACCAGCCCGGTGAACATCGTCAGCTACCCGTGATGATCGCGGTTCGCTGAACCGGAGCCAACGCAGGGAAGGACGCCTTACCCTCGTTCAACGAGGGTAAGGCGTCCTTCCCTGCGTAACGGGGTGACGTAGGGTGGATGGCGAGATGAGACGTCGCGCCAAGCCCCCGCTGCCCCAGCGCCTCGGCCTCGATCCGGTGCGCATGCGGATGCCGGCCGAGGGGCCGTGGCGGACCCTGCGTGAGCACCTGGTGTTCCGGCTGCCGCGGGTGGATCCCGAGCGCATCGACGAGATGCTGCGGGAGCGCCGGATCGTCGACCTTGACGGGCCGCTGGGCCCGGACGCGCCGTTCGTTCCGGACGGGGTGATCTGGTTCCACCGGGACCTGCCGGTGGAGACGCCGGTGCCGTTCGAGATCGGCATCGTGCACCGCGACGAGGATCTGCTCGTGGTGGACAAACCCCACTTCCTGGCCACGATCCCCCGTGGACAGCACATCGCCGAGACGGCGCTGGTGCGGCTGCGGCGGGAGCTGGATCTGCCGGATCTGGTGCCGGCACACCGTTTGGACCGGGTCACGGCCGGCCTGGTGATGTTCGTGATCACACCTCAGGTTCGCGGCCGGTACCAGACGTTGTTCCGGGATCGGTTGGTGCACAAGGAATACGAGGCGATCGCCGGCTACGACCCCGATGTGGTCCTGCCGACGACCGTCCACAGCCGGATTGTCAAGGAGAAGGGCGTTATCGTCGCCCAGGAGGTGCCCGGCGAGTCCAATGCGGAGACCGTTGTGGACCTTGTCGAACATCGTGGCGGCCTCGGTCGGTACCGGCTTTCCCCGCGCACCGGCCGCACTCACCAGCTCCGCCTGCACATGGCCGGGCTCGGTGTTCCGATCCTGAACGACGACTTCTACCCGGTGCTCACCGAGAAGCCGTTGGACGACTTCACGAATCCGCTCCAGCTGCTGGCCAAGACGTTGGAGTTCCGGGATCCGCTGTCCGGAGAGCACCGTCGCTTCGAGAGCCGGCTGCGCCTGTCGGCCTGGTCCTGACCGTCGATTCGATTGCCCATTCAACGATACCGGCGCGTGTCGGTATTCGGCGGCCTGCATAACGCGCGTCCGGTATTCGGGCCTTTCGGGACGCCGGCGTTCCGTGTGGTCGGGACTCGGTGGGAGCGTGGCGGCGCCCTCCTCGCCCCGGGTGTGCCAGGGACGGACCGATGGCCACCCGCCGCCGCGGCAGGCCCGATGCCGCCCGCACCGCGGGCCGCATCCCGGCCACCTGGGTGGTCGCCGCTGGTCGCCCGCCTGTCCCGGTGGCGCTCGGTGATCATCGCAGGTCCCGTGCGTCACCGCCGAAGCGGTGATGTGGCGTTATCGTCACTCGTTTCACTCGGTCTTGTCGTCCGGGTAATGTCTTCCGATGTCCGATACGCCACAGCCGGGAGAGAGGGGCCGCGTTGGCGACGGCTTCGACGAGTTCGACGCGAGACCTGTGCACGCACCTATCGAAAATAGGTTCGCACCGGTCGCCCGTTCCGGGCTGACAACGTTGTCATTTCATTGGGCGACAGCGCTGCGTCATCGCGGTTGAATGCTGAATCACCGGGTGGGCGGTATGGGGCCGTCGGCGTCGTCATATAGCGTCTGAGCGCACGTGTGACCGACCACTGTAGACGGTCTGCCGTGGTCGGTGCTGGTCGCCGGTCTACTTCGTCACGAGGCCACCGTGGTTCGCACGGGAGGCTTGTTTTTGCGCGTCGTTTGACATCGAAGTGGGGCTCGAGCAGGAGGTGCCGGTGGGCGCGACCCGTCAGCCGCGGCATGAGTTCATTCCGGTGGCCGTCGTCGGACTCGGGTGCAGGTTCGCTCCCGATCTGCACTCGGTCGCGGATTTCTGGTCGTTCGTCATGGGTGGCGGCAATGCCGTCTCCGCGATGCCGGAGAAACGGCTCCAGCCGTATGTCGAGGGCAACCCGCAATTGGCGGCCGCCTTACGCAAGGCATCGACGCGCGCCGCCTACCTCAACGACCTGGACGGATTCGACGCCAATTTCTTCGGCATTTCCCCGCGTGAGGCCGAGGTGACCGATCCGCAGCAGCGGCTGTTTCTGGAAGTGGTGTGGGAGGCCCTCGAACACGCCGGTATCGACCCCCTTTCGCTCGGCGGAACCAACACCGGTGTCTATGCCGGCGTGACGTTCGCCGAATACGGCCGGCGCACGCTGGAGGACATGACCGACGTCGAGCCGTGGGCCGGCATGGGCAGCACCTACTACGCGGTGGCCAACCGCGTGTCGTACTTCCTCAACCTGTTCGGCGAGAGCCTCGCGGTCGACACGGCCTGCGCCTCTTCGCTGACGGCCGTGGATCTCGCCTGTGAGCGGCTGGCCGCCGGCCGCATCTCGGCGGCGATCGTGGGCGGCGTCAGCGTGCTGCCGACCCCGCACGGCTTCGTCGCACTGGACGAGATGGGCGCGACCTCCCCGGACGGGCGCTCCAAGTCGTTCTCGGCCGACGCCAACGGCTACGGGCGCGGCGAGGGCGCGGGCGCGGTGGTGCTCAAGCGCCTCGACGACGCCCTCGCGGCCGGCGACCGGGTGCTCGCGGTGATCAGGGCCAGCGTCTCCCGGCACGAGGGCCGCACCCAGGCGATCATGGTCCCGAGCACCGACCGCCAGTCGGCCATGCTGTCCGACGCCTACGAGCTCGCCGGCATCCTGCCCGAGGCCGTCGACTACGTGGAGGCCCACGGCACCGGCACGCCGGTCGGCGACCCGATCGAGGCCGCCGCGCTGGCCGATGTGGTCGGGCGTGGACGGCCGGCGGGGCAGCCGTGCCTGATCGGCTCCGTGAAGCCGAACATCGGGCACCTGGAGGCGGCCTCCGGCATCGCCGGCCTGATCAAGACCGTGCTGGCCGTGCACCACGGCGAGATCCCGCCCAGCGTCGGCGTCACCACGCCCAACCCGGAGATTCCCTGGGAGGACAACGGACTCCGGCTGGTCACCGAGCCGACCCCGTGGCCGCACAACGGCCTGCGCCGGGCCGGCGTGTCCTGCTACGGCTACGGCGGCGCCATCTCGCACATCGTCGTCGAGCAGGCCCCGGAGATCGCGGTTCCGGTCGGGAACGGCGTCTTCGAGACCGCGCTGCCGTTGTCGGCTCGCACCGAGGCGGCCTTGCGGTCCAACGCGGCGAACCTGGCCGACTGGCTGGAGTCCAACCCCGACAAGGACTTCTCCGCCGTCGCCGCCACGCTGGCCCGGCGGCGAGCCCACCTGTCCAGCCGCGCCGCCGTCGTGGGCGGCCGTGACACCATCCTTTCCGGACTGCGGGCCCTGGCCGCCGGGGACCCCGCGCCGGGCCTGGTTTCGGCCGAGACCATGGAAAATCCCGCGCCGGTGTGGGTGTTCTCCGGCTACGGCGGGCATTGGGTCGGTATGGGCCGAGAACTTGCCGCCGCCGAACCGGTTTTCGCCGCCGTGATCGACGAGCTGGACCCGATCTTCTTCGAGGAGCTGGGCGTCGGGGCGCACGCCCTGCTCGTCAGCGACGATCAGGAGCACGTCGACCACATGCAGGCGGCGACGTTCGCCATGCAGGTCGCCCTGGCCGCGCTGTGGCGTTCCTACGGCGTCGTCCCGGCCGCGGTCCTCGGCCAGTCCCTCGGTGAGTACGCCGCCGCCGTCGTATCGGGAGCGCTCACACTCTCCGACGCGGCTCGCAGCGTGTGCCGGCGGGCGATGATCATGCGCCGCGTCGAGGGGCAGGGCGCGATGGCGTTGGTGTACCTGGACTTCGACACGGTCGTCACGCGGCTCGCCGGCCGCGGCGACCTGGCCGCGGCCATCACCTCCTCGCCGACGTCCACTGTGGTCTCCGGGGACATCGACTCGGTCGTCGCGCTGATCGCCGAGTGCGAGGCCGAGGGGACCAAGGCGTTCCGCATCAACACACCGGTCGCCTACCACAGCCACCACCTGAAGCCGTTGGGCGACGACGTGATCGCCGCGCTGTCCGACATCGAGGCCCGGCCGCAGACCCTGCCGGCCTACAACACGACGCTCGCCGACCCGCGGGCCGAGGCGTCGAGGGACGCCCGGTTCTGGGCGGTCAACATGTACGAGATGTGCCGGTTCACCGCGGCCGTGGAGGCGGCGATCGAGGACGGGCACCGGCTGTTCCTCGAAGTGTCCCCGCACCCGCTGGTCGTGCACTCCGTCGGCGAGATGCTGGCCGGCGAGGGCGCCATCATCGGCACGTTGCGGCGCAACGAACCTGAGCCGAAGCAGTTCCTGACCGCCCTGGCGGCGCTGCACTGCCGGGGCGTGTCCGTCGACTGGAGCCGGGTGCACCCCGACCTGGCCCTGGTCGACCTGCCGACGATCGCCTGGCAGCACCGGCCGTACTGGCACAGCGGCAAGGCCCGCACGGCCGACGCCGGCCACGACCCCGACAGCCACACCCTGTTGGGCGCCATGGTCACCATCGGCGGCGGCAGCCCGACGCGGATGTGGCAGACCACCTTGGACGAAGACAGCCGGCCGTACCCGGGTGAGCATCCCGTGCACGGTGTGGAGATCGTGCCGGCGGCGGTGCTGCTCAACAGCTTCCTGGCCACCGGCGAGCTCACCGGCCTCACGGACGTGAACCTGCGGGTTCCGCTGGCGGTGGAGCCGAGCCGGGACGTGCAGGTGATCCGGCAGGGCGGCGTGCTGACCCTGGCCAGCCGCCCGCACGGTGAGGACGACGACAGCTGGCTGACCCACACCACGGCCGTCGCCTCGCACAACCCGCTGGAGGGTAACGACTTCCCGGACTTCGGGGCGTCGCGGGCGCGGTGCGCGACCGTGATGGACGGCACGGCCGTGCCGGAGCTGATGGCGGAGATGGGCGCCGACGGCCTCGGTTTCGACTGGCAGGCCACGGAACTGCGCAGCGGCGACGGCGAGATGTTCGCCCGCATGACCATGGGCGACGGGCCGCTGTCGTGGGCCCACGCCCTCGACGCGGCGGTCACGCTGACGCCGTTGGTGCTGCCGGACCGTGCCGTGCAACGAATGCCGGCGCACATCGAGCTGCTGTCGGTGGCCGATGCCTTGCCGCCCAACGAGATCCAGGTGTCGGCGCGGACCAACCCGGATTCACCGCTCGACTCCGTCGACGTCTGGGTGGCGGACGCCGACGGCACGCCGGTGGCAGTCGTGCACGGAGTTCGCTTCGGGCTGCTGGATTCCGTTGACGGCGGCGTGACGGACCCTCGGCGGTTGGTGCACGAGCTCGCCTGGCGTCCGCTGCCCGATCCGGAGCCGACGCACCGCATGGCCGACCCTCGCCTGGCCGTGATCATCAGTGACGACAACGAGTTCGTCCGCGAGATCTCGTCCCAGTTCGTCGTCGGCGGCCTGCGCTGCGTGCACGTGCGGGAACCCGAGGAGCTGGCCGACCTTCGCGGCGACTTCGACGTGCAGAGCGTCGTGTTGTTCGCGCCGGCGCTCCCGGGCGACTCGTTGGCTGATGCGGTCGCCACCACTGCGTGGCGCTACACGCGAACCGTCCAGCGGCTCAACGGTTTGGGTGCGGCGGTCGAGCCTCGGCTGTGGTGCCTGACCCGAGGCGTGCGCGACGCCGTTGAGGCCTCGGCGGTCGCGCATGCGCCGTTGTGGGGCGCCGGCCGCGTCACCGCCAACGAGCACCCCGAGTTCTGGGGCGGCACCATCGATCTGACCAACGGCATCGAGGGCCTGCTGGGGCTGCTGCGCGCTGCCCCGCGCGACGACATCCTGTCGCTCGACGCCGGTGAGGTCGAGGTCGCTCGCTTGGCCGCGGTTGACCGGGCGCCCGACCGAACCCCCGTCGAACTCCGGGCCGACGCCACGTATCTCGTCACCGGCGGGCTCGGCGATCTCGGCCTGGAGGTCGCCGCCTGGCTGGTCGGCCGCGGCGCCCGCCGGCTGGTGCTGGCCGGCCGCACCCCGCTGCCGCCCCGCCGGGACTGGCCCCACGTCACCGATCCGATCGTCCGACGGCGACTGGACGCCATCGGCGCGCTGGAATCCCTCGGCGTGACAGTCCATCCCGTGGCGCTGGACATCGCCGACGCAGCCAAGACGGCCAAGGTGCTCGATTCTCTGGAGCTGCCGCCGATCCGCGGTGTCGTGCACGCCGCCGGCGTCCTGCACGACCAGCTGATCTCCCAGGTCGACCGCAACAGCCTGAGCAAGGTGTTGCGGCCCAAGGTCTCCGGCGCGCTCGTGCTGCACGAGCTGTTCCCGCCCGGCTCCCTGGACTTCCTGGTGCTGTTCTCCTCGTGCGGGCAGGTCTTCCAGGTGCCCGGGCAGATCAGCTACGCCTCGGCCAACAGCGTGCTCGACGTGCTGGCCGCCCACCGTGGCGACAACACCCAGAGCCTGGCCTGGACCGCCTGGCGCGGTCGGGGCATGGCCGCCGACGCCGTCGAGGCCCTCGCCGCCGTCATGGCCGCCCAGGGCACCACCGATCTGTCCACTGTGGACGCTTTCCGGTGCTGGGAATGGGCCGAACGGTTCAGTTCCCCCTATTTGGCGGTCCTACCCTTGACCGCCATGGCCGCAGGGGAGCGACGGCTGCCGGTCTTCGGCGACCTGGCCGCCGACGAGCCCTCGGCCGAGCCGGCCGAGCAGATGGACGAGCTCACCCTCGACCGCCTGTCCGACCTGGTCCTGACGGTCGTCGCCAACGAGCTGCGCCTGCCCGTCGCCGAGATGGACGCCCGCCGCCCGCTCACCGAGATGGGCATCGACTCGGTCATGAGCATCACCATCCGCGGCAAGCTCCAGAAGAAGCTGCCCGTCAACCTGCCGGCCACGCTGCTGTGGACCTACCCGTCGGTGGCGCGGATAGCGGAGTTCGTGGCGGGGCTGTTGGGCGTCGGGCAGCTGCATCCCGATCCGGTGTAGCAAGGGCGGAGTTGGTTGCACACAGCGGTGTGAGGGCGGACTTGGTGGCGGCCCGCCCCCTGCACCACATCCCCCGACTACGCGGGCGCGCCCTCGGGGATCTTGGTCATGGCGTGCTCGATCAGCTTGATCAGGGCCAGCTTGCTGGAGTCGCGCTGCCGGGCGTCGGCGTTGACGATCGGCACGCCCTCCTTGATGGCCAGGGCGGAGCGGATCTCCTCGGGCTCGTAGTGGTGGGAGCCGTCGAAGTTGTTCACGGCCACGATGAAGGGCACCTCGCGGCGTTCGAAGAAGTCGATGGCGGCGAAGCTGGTGTCCAGGCGGCGGGTGTCGATCAGCACGATGGCCCCGATGGCGCCGCGGGCCAGCTCGTCCCACATGAACCAGAAGCGGTCCTGGCCGGGCGTGCCGAACAGGTAGAGCACCAGCCGGGGGCTGATGGTGATGCGGCCGAAGTCCAGGGCCACGGTGGTGGTGGTCTTGCCCTCGATGCCGGCGAGGTCGTCCACCCCGGTGCTGGCCTCGGTCAGCAGCTCCTCGGTGCTCAGCGGCGGGATCTCGCTGACCGACGCCACCAGGGTGGTCTTGCCGACGCCGAAGCCACCGGCCACCAGGATCTTCACCGACTCGGGGACCACAGTCGATGACTGGTTAGAGTGCACGGACACCATCGAGAACCGCCTGAAGTAGTTCCCGGCCCGGCGCGCGCAGCGCCTGGGCGGGAGGACGGACAACAACGTCACCCCGGTCGATCAGGTCGCTGATCAGCACCTTGACCACAACCAGGGGGACGTTGACGTAGTGGGCGATCTCGGCCACCGACAGTGCCCGGTGGCACATCTCCAGGATCGCGTGCTGCTCGGGGCCGATGCCCACCCGCTCGACGGTGGACGGCACGGTCACCACCTGCGTGGCCACGTCCAGCCACGATGCTCCCGGCCGCGTCCGGCCGCCCGTCATCGCGTACGGGCGGACCAGCGGGCCCGCTGCCTCGTCGAACCACTCGGCGTCGTTGTCGGCCATCGCTACGCCCTCTGCCCACTCTCAGCCGTCGCCGCCTCCGGATTGCGCGGCGCCGAGCTGAGGTACACGCCGACCTGCTTGACCAGCAGGTTCATCTCGTACGCGATCAGCCCGACATCGGCGCTCTCCACCGCGAGCACGGCGAGGCACGCGCCCCGGCCGGCCGCGGTCACGAAGAGGAAGGCGTGCTCCATCTCGACGATGGTCTGGCGGACCTGGCCGCCCCCGAAGTGCCGGCCGGCGCCTCTGGCCAGACTCTGGAAGGCCGAGGCCATCGCGGACAGCTGGTCGGAGTCGTCCCTGGACAGCCCGTCGGACTTGCCGATGAGCAGGCCGTCGGCCGAGAGCACGACGGCGTGCCTGGCGTCCACCACCCGCTCGACCAGGTTGTCCAGCAGCCAGTTCAGATCCGTTTCCGAATGCGCCTTGTCGTTCATCAGGTCCTGACTTCCCTGTTCCTACGCTCGAGAGTCCGGGTACTCGCCCGCTTGACGGCCTTTCAGCGAACCCGCCTGGTACGCCGACATGGTGTGCCGGATCTCCTCCGGCGACCGGATGTCGTCGTCCATCTCCAGCTCGGGCTCGTCGTCGAGATCGCCGCGCAGCTGCGGCGCCAGGCTGTTCTGGGGCTGCCGCTGGGGCAGCGTCGGTCGGATCGTGGGCACGACGGGCGGCGGGGCCTCGTCCACGTCCTCCGCTTCGGGCCAGCGGGTCACGCCGGTCGGGACCGGCAGCGAGTAGGAGTCGCCGCTGGGCGTGAGTCGCTCGGCGATGTCGGCGCCGGGCGGGATGGGGTCCAGTGCACCGTGAAGACTCTCGGTGGTCTGAACCTTGTCCGCAAGACGCGAACGGCTCAGTGCCCAGAACTCGTCGAGCTCCGAGCTGTCCGACTCGACGGCGGCCACCCCGGACTCGGCGGCGGCCACCTGCTGCTGGTGGGTGAGCTGCACCGTCTCCGGGCCGCGGTCGACAGGTCCGCCGCTGGCCAGCACGGACGACGGCAGCAGCACGATGGCCCGGGTGCCGCCGTAGGGCGAGACCCGGAACTCCACGTTGATCTCCAGCCGGTTGGCCAGCCGCGCGATCACGAACAGGCCGAGGCGGGAGTCGCTCTTGAGCGCCATGGCGTCGAACTCGGGGGACTCGGCCATCATCCGGTTGGCCCGGTCCCGGTCCTCCTCGCTCATGCCCAGGCCCTGGTCCTCGACCTCGACCACGGCGCCGCGGGCCACCAGGGTGCTGCTGACCAGCACCTGGGAGCGGGGCGGGGAGAACGAGGTGGCGTTGTCGACCAGCTCGGCGATCAGGTGGATGGTGTCGGCGACGGCCGAGCCGACGACCGAGACGTCCGGGCCGCGCTCGACCTGGACCCGGTGGTACAGCTCGGTCTCCGACACGGCGGCCCGCAGCACGTCGACCAGCTTGACCGGCTTGCGCCAGCGCCGGCCGGGCAGCTCGCCGCCCAGGATGATCAGGTTCTCCGCGTTGCGCCGGGCCCGGGTGGCCAGGTGGTCGAGCTGGAAGAGCCGCTCCAGCTGCTGCGGGTTCTCCTCGCCACGTTCCATGGTGTCCAGGATCTTCAGCTGGCGGTGGACCAGCCCTTGGTTGCGGTGGGCGATGCTGAGGAACACGTTGTGCACACCGTCGCGGGCCTGCGCCTCGGTGACGGCCGCGGTGACGGCGGTGTACTGGGCGGCGTTGAACGCGTCGGCCACCTGGCCGATCTCGTCCCGGCCGTAGTCCAGGTCGGGCAGCTCGGCCCGCACGTTCACGGTCTGGCCCTCGCGCAGCCGCCGCACGATGTCGGGCAGCCGGTGCTGGGCCAGCTGCAGCGCCTCCTCCCGCAGCCGGGCCAGGCGGGTGACCAGGGTCCGGTCGACCAGGGTCCGGGACACCCGGACCGCGGCCACGATGGCGCCGATGGCCGCGATCAGGGCGACGATGGAGCCGATGACCACCAGCGTCAACTGCTGGTTGGCGTCGTCGATGGCCTGGGTGGAGACCTCGTTGGCGTTGGAGATGGTCAGCTCGGTGAGCTGGTCCAGGACCTGGGTGGACAGCGTGTTCCAGCTGGTCTCGCCGATCGGCACGCCGGTCGCGCCCTTTGTCCACACGCCGTGCTCGATCAGGGCGTTCTCGGCCGCCACCAGCTGCTTGTAGGCGTCGCCGTCGAACAGCGCCTGGAACTTGCCGCGGATGTCGGGCCGCAGGAACGGCACCGACTTGTCCAGCTCGGAGTGGTAGGTGCCGACCAGGTTGGTGAAGGCCCGGAAGTCCTCGGGGGTCAGCGAGTTCGTCGCGAAGCCGGCCGCGACCAGGGCCGCGCCGCGGGACATCTGGTCGGTGGCCCGGAAGACCTCGGTGGTGGTCGCGCCGTCCAGCGCGACGGTCACCACCGGAAGAATGCGGCCCTGGGTGTCGAACAGGCTCGACGCGTTGTCCAGGAGCGTGTTGTAAAAGGTATAGACCTCAGCCTTGTCGATACTCTTCGTGTCGATCTGTGCACGGATCTTGGGTAGCTGGTCGATGCTCGCGTAGAGCTTCTGCGCGCTCTGCACGACCTCGACCGGCGCGCTCGCGAGCACGGCCTCGGATGCCGTCCGCATCGCCGCGAAGGACTGGTCGGTCTGCTGCTGTTGGTTGTGCAGCTCGGCCGTGCCGGTGGCCGGTTTGCCCAGATAGGCCATGCCGAGCTGGCGCTCTTTCTCGGCCGAGACCAGGCCCGTCACGGCGGGAATGGAGATGTCGCGCACGCTGGAGACGACGGCTTTCACGTAGAATGCGTCGAACACCAGGTAGGCCGCGCCGGCCGTCCATAGCACGATCAGCGTGATGCTGGGGATCAATACCGCGCCGACAAGTCGTGACCGGATCGACTTGTCGTCTTTGCTGGAAACACTCTTGTTCTTCACGGCGCTCCATGACCGACCCCGTGGACGTGCAGGTGGTCTCTGTCGGCTTCGACTGGTCCGGTTCTACGACAGCTGTTCCTACCTGGTGCATAAGCCTTCGACTCGCGGGCGCGGGACGATCGCACGCTTGCTGTTGATCTTCCCGCGGCCGAGAAACTTAGCAGATCCGCGAACGCCGCCCAATGGGCCTCCGGACGCCCAACAGGGCATTCGCTGGCTACTGCGATGAACGTACAGCACCTTGCGCCGAACGGTCGCTCCGGGTTGGGTCGCGCTATCGCATTCCGGCAAGAACTGCACTCCACCGCTCCGCCGGTTCACTCCTTCGGCGGTGTTCGGGCAAAGATCAACATGGGTAAAGGGAAAGGTGGCTTGTTCTGGTTGACAGCCATCGTTCGCAGCCGCTATACGCCCGCCGCGAGAGTGTCGAGAATGGCCTGGCCGTACTTCGCCAGCTTGTTCTCGCCGACACCGCTCACCGTGCCCAGTTCCGCCAGCGAGCTCGGGGCCTGAGTCGCGATCTGACGCAGCGTAGCGTCATGGAAGATCACATAGGCGGGCACTCCCTGCTCACGCGCGGTTGCAGCGCGCCACGAACGCAATTGTTCGAAGATCGGCGCGGCCTCGGCCGGCAATTCCGCGGCGGCCGCCGCCGCTTTGGCGGTTCGGGCGGCCTTGGGCGGCTTGGCGGCGTTCTCCCGGCGCAGCCGGACCTCGCGCTTGCGCCCGAGCACGTCCCCGCTGGCCTCGGTCAGCGACAGCGTCCCGTAGTCGCCCTCCACCGCCAGCAGCCCCTGGGCCAGCAGCTGCCGGGTGACGCCGCGCCACTCCGACTCGTTGAGCTCGGCGCCGATGCCGAACACCGTCAGGCCGTCGTGGTCGTGCTGGATGACCTTGGCCGTCTTGCGGCCCAGCAGGATGTCGATCACCTGCCCGGCGCCGAAGCGCTGCCGCCGCTCCTTGTCCAGCCGGAACACCGCCGACAGGAACTTCTGCGCGGCAACGGTTCCGTCCCACGACTCCGGCGGCGTCAGGCAGGTGTCGCAGTTGCCGCAGCGCTCGGTCAGCGTCTCGCCGAAGTAGGCCAGCAGACCGCCGCGCCGGCACTCCACCGACTCGCACAGCGCCAGCATCGCGTCCAGGTGCTGGCCGAGCCGTCGCCGGTGCGTGTCGTCGCCCTCGGAGGTGTCGATCATCTTGCGCTGCTGGATCACGTCCTGAAGTCCGTAGGCCAGCCACGCCGTGGACGGCAGGCCGTCGCGGCCGGCACGGCCGGTCTCCTGGTAGTAGCCCTCGACCGACTTCGGCAGGTCCAGGTGGGCCACGAAGCGCACGTCCGGCTTGTCGATGCCCATGCCGAACGCGATGGTCGCGACCATGACCCGGCCGTCCTCGCGCAGGAACCGGGACTGGTTCTCGGCGCGGGTCCTCGCGTCCAGCCCCGCGTGGTACGGCAGCGCCGCGATTCCTTGCTCCGTCAACCACTCCGCGGTTTTGTCCACAGAGGACCGGGACAGGCAGTAGACGATGCCGGCGTCGCCCTGGTGCTCAGTGCGCAGCAGCTCCAGCAGCTGCCGCTTGGGCTCGTTCTTCGGCACGATCCGGTACTGGATGTTGGGCCGGTCGAAGCTGGAGACGAAGTGCCGGGCCTGCTCCAGGTTGAGCCGGCTGGCGATCTCCTTGCGGGTGGCCTCCGTCGCGGTGGCGGTCAGCGCGATCCGCGGGATGTCCGGCCACCGCTCGTGCAGGTGGGACAGCTGGAGGTAGTCCGGCCGGAAGTCGTGCCCCCACTGGGAGACGCAGTGCGCCTCGTCGATGGCGAACAGCGCGATCTTGCCCCGCTCCAGCAGCCGCGGCGTGGACTCCATACGCAGCCGCTCCGGCGCCAGGTAGAGCAGGTCGAGCTCGCCGGCGACGTAGAGCGCCTCCATCATCTGGCGCTCGCCCGGATCCTGAGTGGAGTTCAGGAAGCCGGCCCGCACGCCCAGCGCGTTGAGCGCGTCCACCTGGTCCTGCATCAGGGCGATCAGGGGCGAGACGACGATCCCCACGCCGTCACGGACCAGCGCGGGGATCTGGTAGCACAGGGACTTTCCACCACCGGTGGGCATCAGCACCAGCGCGTCACCGCCGGCCACGACGTGCTCCACGATGTCCTGTTGGTCGCCGCGGAACGAGTCGTAGCCGAAGACGGTGCGCAGTACCTGAGCCGGATCACTCACGCCGCCCGAGTGTAGTCCGGCAGCTGGAGCGAGTCGGCGGAGCGGTTGACCAGCCAGGTCAGCAGACCGGTCATGGGCTTGGTGTTGAGCACGCGGTACACGTACTTGCGGTTGCGGATGCTGCGGTCGCTGCCCGGCGCGAAGAAGCCGCCGGACTGCTTGGCCTGGTTCTGGCCCATCTTCGCGGTCGACCGGATGACCTCCTCGAACGCCTCGAAAGCCGCGCTGTAGCTGGACTTCGTGGCCAGCTCGCCGGCCAGCACGTAGCCGCCGATCATGCCGAGGCCGGTGCCGCCGCTGCCCGGGCCGCCGGCCCACGCCGCGTCGCCGACGAGCACGACACGGCCCTTCGACCACTTGTCAAGCCGGATCTGGGTGAGCGAGTCGAAGAACAGCGTGTCGGTCCTGGCCAGCCCGTCGAGGATGGTCGGGACCTCCCAGCCGGCGTCGCGGAACCTGTCGATCAGGATGCGCTTCTGCTGCTCGACGTCGTGCCGGTCGTAGGTCAGCGGCTCGGAGGCGAAGTACATGGCCACGCCCATGGTGTCCTGGTCGAGGTGGCTGGTGACCATGACGCCGAGGTTGGGCTCCGAGTACATCTGGCCGTCGTGGTCGAGGCCAAGGTGGTTGGGCACGGTGAAGTAGGCGACGTAGTAGCCGAGGTCGGTGGCGAAGTCCTGCTCGGGGCCGAAGGCCAGCGACCGCACACCAGAGTGCGAGCCGTCGGCGCCGATGACCAGGTCGAACGTGCGGGGGGCGCCCTTCTGGAAGGTGACGTCGACGCCGCCGGCGTGCTCGGTCAGCGAAGTGATCCTGTCGCCGAAGACGTACTCCACCTTGTCCTTGGTGTGTTCGTACAGCACCCGGCTCAGGTCGCCCCGGGGGATCTCGACCTCGCCGCTCATCACCGCGGCCGGCACCTTGGCCTCGAAGCGGCCGTCGCGATCGACGATGGTCACGTCTCCCATCTGGGTGCTGAGAGCCTCGATCTGCGGCAGCACGCCCATCTTGCGCAGGATCTCCAGCTGCTCGCCGCGGAAGTCGACGGCCGAGCCGCCGGCCCGCAGGGCGGGGGCCTGCTCGACCACGGTGACCTCGAAGCCGTGGCGGTGCAGCCAGTAGGCGGTGGTCGGGCCGGCGATGCTCGCTCCGGAAACCAGGATCTTCGTCATTTCTGCCTCCTCGTTCGGTGTGTGGTCATACCGTCGCGTCCGGCGCTGACCGTTGACTGATCGCGCGCTGACCGTGGCGGACGAGGATCGTGGTGAGCGGTGAGCGGCCCGGTCAGCGGGGCCCGGACCTGCGGAAATGCGCTGACCGCGCCGGGTTGATTCTACGAGCCGGGTATGACAGGAACTGGCCGTCGTCAGCGTGGTCGCCCCGTCGTCATCCCGGCAACCTGACCCAGAACCGAGAGCCTTCGCCCACGACGACGCTGTCCACGCCGACCGTGCCGCCGTGGGCCTCGACCAGCTTCTTGACGATGGACAGCCCGAGTCCGCTGCCGCCCGTCTGGCGGCTGCGGGACTTCTCGGCCCGCCAGAAGCGGTCGAAGACGTGGGGGAGATCCTCGCTAGCGATTCCGGATCCGGTGTCGCTGACGGCTACGAAGGCGTGCTTGCTTTCGCGGCGAGCCTCGATGCGGACCACCCCGCCCGGGCCGGTGTGCCGGATCGCGTTGGTCACCAGGTTGTCGACGACCTGCCGCAGCCGGACGGGATCGGCGCTGATCTCGCCGTCGCCGTCGCCCCGCAGCTCGATGCCGGCGGCATCGGCGCGGGCGCGGTGGGCGGCGCAGGCCTGGGCCGTCAGCTCGGCCAGCGACACCGGCTCGCGATGCAGGCGCAGCGTGCCGGCGTCGGCCTGCGCCAGGTCCTGAAGGTCGTCGATGATGTGTTGGAGCAGCACGGCTTCCTCCAACAAGGACGCGATCAGGGCCTCGTCGGGCTCGCTGACGCCGTCCTGGGTCGCCTCCAGCCAGCCCCGGATGTTGCTCAGCGGCGTCCGCAGCTCGTGGGCGATGTCGCTGATCAGGTCGGTGCGCAGGCGCTCGACCTGGGCGCGGCTGGCCGCCATGTCGTTGAAGGCCCCGGCCAGGCGTCCGATCTCGTCCCGCCGCCTGATCCGGACCGAGGCGTTGACGTCGCCGTCACGCATGCGCTGGGCGGCGGCGGTCAGGGCCCGCAGCGGCCGGGTGAAACGGCGGCCGGCCAGCACGGTGATGAGGATCGTGACGGCCAGGACGCCGCCGGCCGCCAGGCCGATGCGGACCTTGTTGCCGGCGGACAGGTCGAAGGTGCTGGGCGTGACCGAGCCGCCGGGGCTGGTCACGAACAACAGGGCGGCCGGCGCCACGAACGGGGTCAGCTGCTCGTGCCGGCCGGTGGTGACGCAGTCCTGGACCCGCTGGTCGTTGCGGTCGGGCGCGACCCCGCTCGGGGCGGCCTGCGCGGTCTGGACCTGCCACGAGAAGTCCAGGTCCACCGCGACCGGCGGCAGGTGCTGGCGGGACAGGCACTCGTTGACCAGGCCGTCCAACTGCTCCAGGGCGGCCTGCTCGGACTTCACGGGCTGGTTGAGGGTCTTCGCGCAGTTGGCCGCGTCGGGGCTCTGGATCCGCGGGCGGCCGCTGGGCAGCTCGGTGATCGTGCCGACGGCGCCCCGATTCCGCACGCAGTCCAGCGCCCGCTGCGCCAGCCCGCTCAGGAACGCGATGTCGTCCTGGCTCAGCGCGTACGGCCCGATCGCCGACGGGGAGATCCGGTCCGGCGCGAAGCTCTGGTCGACCGACAGCGCGTCGACGCCGGCCGACGCGCTGACGGGCAGGGCATGGCCGCCGGGCTCGGAGTCGACGATGATCCGTCGGTTCTGGTCGGTGAGCACGATCCGCCGGCCGGTCTCCTGCGCCAGCACCGACACCTCCGTGCGGACGCCGTCCCAGCTCGGGTGCCGGGCCGCGTAGGCGACGAGGTCCTCGTAGATGCGGTTGCCGGAGCTGATGGCCTGGCCCTGCTCCTGCTGGATGGCCACGCTGGTGGTCTGGATGGCCAGCCAGGCCGTGGCCGCGATGGAGCAGGCAGCGACCACAATGGACACTGCCAGAAGTCGGGCGAGCACTAGGGCCTCTCCTCGCCGGTGAGCTTGTAGCCGACGCCGTACACCGTGACGAGGCGGACCGGGCGGCGTGGATCGGGCTCGATCTTCTTGCGCAGGTTCATCACGTGCACGTCGATGGTGCGATCGGTGATGTAGCGGTCGAAGCCGTGCAGCCGGGCCAGCAGCTGCTGCCGGGTGAACACCCGATCCGGTTGTCCGGCCAGGGTCTCCAGCAGCCGGAACTCGCCGGGCGTGCACTCGACGCGGTGGCCGTCGCTGGTCACCACGTGCCGTCCGGGATCGACGGTGAGCGTGCCGACGCGCAGCAGGTCGTCCGGCTCCGGCGTGCGCTGGACCCGCCGGAGCAGGGTCCGCACGCGGGCGACGAGCTCGCGGGGGCTGAACGGCTTGGTCATGTAGTCGTCGGCGCCCAGGTCCAGGCCCAGCAGCAGATCGTCCTCGGTGGAGCGGGCGGTCAGCATCAGCACCAGCACGTCGCATTCGGCCCGCAACACCCGGATCACGTCCAGACCGTCCACTTTGGGCATCATCACGTCGAGCACCAGCAGGTCCGGCCGGTTGGCCCGCACCGTGTCGATGGCCGCCCGGCCGTCGCCGACCACGACAACCGTGTGCCGCTCACGCTCGAGATAGCGGCGGACCAGCTCCGCCTGCTTCTCGTCGTCCTCGGCCAGCACGATGTGGGCGCACATGGCACCGATGATAGGTCGGCCATGCGCGGGCCACCGGATCCTGACAAGTTCCTCATAACCGTCCGTGATGGTGACGGCATGACTGCGGACACCCGCCGGCGGGCGGTGATCGGGATCGCCGTGCTGGCCGTGGTGGTCGGCACGGTGCTGGGCGTGGCTCTGATCGATGCCCGGCACGGCTCGTCGGCCACGACCACGGCCACGCCGGCGTCGGCCCAGACCGTCGCGGTGAAGCGGATGGACCTGTCCAACGGGCAGTCGTTCGGCGGCACGCTCGGCTACGGGGCGCCGATGACCGTCAAGGGCGCGGGGACGGGGCTGGTGACCAAGTTGCCTGCGGTCGGCGACATCGCGGGGCAGGGCAAGGCGTTGTACTGGGTGAACGACAAGCCGGTGCCGGTGTTCTTCGGTGACACGCCGTTGTTCCGCAAGCTCGACGGTCCGACGTTGAAGGGCGCGGATGTCGCCGTGGTGGCGGCGAACCTCAAGGCCTTGGGCTACAGCGTCGGTTCGGTGCCGGCCAAGGATCCGTCGTTCACGCCGGCCATTGCGGCCGCGCTGAAGAAGTGGGAGAAGAGCGTCGGTCTGGACGACACGGGGACGCTTGATGTTGGCCAGGTCGTGGTGTTGAAGGGCCCGATGCGGGTGAACGCCGTGACCGCGCAGCTGGGGGATTCGGTGGCGGGCGATCTGTTGTCGGTCACGTCGACGCAGAAGGTCGTCACCATGCCGGTGGAGGCGACCGAGGTCGGGCAGATCAAGGCCGGCGCGGCGGTAACGATCATCCGCCCGGACACCAAGCCTGTGTCGGCCAAGGTGACGGCCATCGGCACCACTGTGGACGGTGGCGGCAAGGACCAGACGTCCGGACCGCCGAAGCTGACCGTGACGATCACGCCGGACGATCCGTCCACTGTGGCCGATCTGGACGCGGCCTCCGTGCAGGTTCAGGTGGCGACGGAGGTCCACAAGGCAGTGTTGGCCGTTCCGGTCGGGGCGCTCGTGGCTTTGCGGGAGGGCGGCTATGCCGTGCAGACCGGGGACGGCAAGTACCACGCCGTGCAGACCGGGATGTTCGCGCAGGGCATGGTGGAGGTCAGCGGCGCCGGCCTGAGCGAGGGGCTGAAAGTGGTGACCACGTCGTGACTCCGGTGCTGGAGCTGCGGGACGTCAGCAAGCGCTACCCCGGCGTGACCGCGCTGGACTCGGTGTCGCTGGAGATCGAGACCGGCGAACTCGTTGCCATCGTGGGACCTTCGGGCTCGGGCAAGTCGACCATGCTCAACATCATCGGCACCCTCGACCTCCCGTCCGAGGGCTCGGTGTTCCTCGGCGGCCTGGACGTGACGACGCTGTCCGACCGGCGGCTGTCCGCCCTGCGGGGCCGGTGGTTGGGCTTTGTGTTCCAGCAGTTCCATCTCACCGACGGCCTGTCCGCAACGCAGAACGTCGCCACCGGCCTGTTGTATGCCGGCGTACCCCGGCGGCAGCGGCGGGCCCTGGCCCTGGAGGCGTTGGACCGGGTCGGGTTGTCGCACCGTGTCGACCACCAGCCGCAGCAGCTGTCCGGCGGTGAACGCCAGCGGGTGGCCATCGCTCGTGCCGTGGTCAACAATCCGGCGTTGGTGCTGGCCGACGAGCCGACCGGCGCCCTGGACACCGCCAACGGGCAGGCTGTGCTGGAGTTGTTGCGGCGTTTGAACAGTGACGGCACCACGATCGCCGTCATCACGCACGACCGGGACATCGCGGCCGGTCTGCCCCGGCGGATCGAGATGCGGGACGGTCGGCTGGTGGCCGACACGCGTGCTGGGAGTTTGGTGTGACTGCGTTGAAAACCCAGCCCGTTCGCCTCTCGTTCGGCGATGTGCTGCGGCTCGGGCTGCTCGGCGTCGGCAGCCGCAAGATGCGAACCGTCCTGTCGGCGCTGGGAATCTCCATCGGCATTGCCACCATGGTGATCGTCACCAGCATCCCGGCCTCCAGCCAGCAGTCCCTGCTCGATCAGCTGACTGCCTTGGGCACCAACCTGTTGCGGGCCGAGCCCCAGCAGACGCAGGGCGATCCCGTGCTGCTGCCCGAGGACGCGATGGGCATGGTCAAACGGATCGGCCCCGTCACCGCCGCCGCGCAGGTGGCCAACGCCCACAAGACCGTGCATCGCAACGACCGTATCGACCCCAACGCCGACTCGGGGCTGTCGGTGTTGGCCAGCAGCACCAATCTACTAGGAGCGGTCAACGGTTCCCTGCACGCCGGCAAGTTCCTCGACGACGCCTCGGCCAACTTCCCGACCGTGGTGCTGGGATCCGTTGCCGCGTCCCGGCTCGGCTTCACCGACCTGGTGCCCAACCAGCAGCCGCCGCAGGTGTTCATCGGAACGCAGTGGTTCACGGTGATCGGCATTCTCGACCCCATGCCGCTCAATCCCGACCTCGAACGGGCTGTGCTGGTCGGATGGGGTGCGGCGAAACAGGTTCTGGGCTTCGACGGCCATCCGACCGTGGTCTACGTGAAGGCCGACGAGGATGCCATCCAGGACGTGCGGGCCGTGCTCGCACCCACCCTGTACCCGCAGACTCCCGGTCTGGTCCAGGTGTCGCGGCCGTCCGACGCGTTGGCGGCCAAGCAGGACACGAAGACCACCTTCTCCGGCCTGTTCCTGGGATTGGCCGGCGTCGCCCTGTTGGTCGGCGGCGTCGGCGTGGCCAACACCATGGTGATCTCCGTGCTGGAGCGGCGGCGGGAGATCGGCCTGCGCCGGGCGCTCGGCGCCACCCGTGGCCAGATCCGTGGGCAGTTCCTCACCGAGGCCGCCGTGCTGTCCGGTCTCGGCGGGCTGGCCGGCACGGTGATCGGGGTGGTGGCCACGGTGGCGTACACCGGATACCAGGGCTGGCCGGTGATCATTCCCTTCGCCGCGCTCGGCGGCGGGCTGGCCGGGGCCGTGCTCATCGGGGTGCTGGCCGGCATCTACCCGTCGGTCCGGGCCGCCCGGCTCACACCCACCCAGGCGCTCGCGGCACCGTGACATTAGGGGGTTATTACCGGACCGTGCGGGATCCCGGGTTCCCGTGCTGGACTGTCGGCATGGCCTTCGACGACCTTCGCGCGCTGTTCGTCAACTGCACGCTCAAGCGGTCCCCAGAGCTGAGCAACACCGACGGGCTGATCGACGTCAGCAGCGGCATCATGGCCCGCAACGGCGTCACCGTCGAGGTGTTGCGGGCCATCGACCACGACATCGCCGTCGGGGTGTGGCCCGACATGACCGAGCACGGCTGGGCCACCGACGCCTGGCCCGCGATCTACGAGAAGGTGCTGGCGGCCGACATCCTCGTGCTCTGCGGCCCGATCTGGCTGGGCGACAACAGCTCCGAGATGAAGAAGGTCATCGAGCGCCTGTACGCCTGCTCCCACCTGCTCAACGACGCCGGCCAGTACGCCTACTACGGCCGGGCCGGCGGCTGCCTGATCACCGGCAACGAGGACGGCGTCAAGCACTGCGCCATGAACGTGCTGTACAGCCTCCAGCACCTCGGCTACACCGTGCCGCCGCAGGCCGACGCCGGCTGGATCGGCGAGGCCGGCCCCGGTCCGTCCTATCTGGACCCCGGCTCCGGCGGGCCCGAGAACGATTTCACCAACCGCAACACCACGTTCATGACCTGGAACCTGATGCACATGGCCCGGATGCTCTCCGACGCCGGCGGCATTCCCGCCCACGGCAACCAGCGCTCCGAGTGGGACGCCGGCTCCCGGTTCGACTTCCAGAACCCGGAGTACCGCTAGCGGGTTTCGGTGTGACGCTGGGCGGGACTCGCGGGGGTCGTACCGGTTTCATGGGTGCTGGAGAGCGGGACTCGCGGTTAGGACCAGGCGGCGTCGGGGGTGGTGACGGCGGGCTCGCCGCCGGCCTCGGCGAAGGCGGAGAGGGCGTCGACCAGGCCGACCCGGGTGGACTCGGGCATGCGGGCCACGATGCGGGCGATCTCCTTGCGACGGCGGGCGGTCACCTGGCGCACCACCCGGCGGCCCTCGGCGGTCAGGTCGATGACGATCTCGCGGCGTGAGGCCGGGTTGGTCTCCCGCACGACCATGCCGGCGGCGACCAGGCGGTCGACCATGCGGCTGGCGGTGGACGGGTTGACGCCGAGCTGCTCGGCCAGCGCGGCGTGCTTGGTGGCCCCGACCGAGTTCAGGATGACCAGCAGCCGGAACTGGGCCAGGGTGATCGCCTCGTCCACGGCGGCGATGGACCGGGCGGACACGGCGACCAGCAGCCTCGATGCCGTCAGCACCGCGTCGGTGACGGCGTCGACGTCGGTGGACTCGGCGAGTTCACCCGGTGTGCGCGGCATGACACCAGTGTGCCTCAGGCCCCGCCGGACAGTGCGGGCACGGCGTCCCGGATCGCGATCTGCCAGCGTGTCGTCGGCGCGACCCAGCCCGCCGCCCGCCGCCCGGCCCGCTGCACCTGGCGCACGGCCGGCAGCAGGCCGAGCTGGTACGAGGCCATGGCCGTGCCGATATCGGTGGACCGCGCCAGGGAATCGGCCAGGCGGAAGGCGCCGAGCAGGGCCAGTGACGCCCCATGGCCGGCCAGCGCGGACACCGCCGAGGCGGCGTCGCCGACCAGCACGGTGCGTCCCACATGCCAAGTGGCCAGTTCGACCTGGGACACCGGCACGTGGCGCAGCGAAGGCGGGCACTGCTCCAACGCCTGGTCGACGATCCACCCCATGCCCGTGCAGCGGGCGCGTACCTGGGCGACGGGATCGGCCGGCGAGCGGTCGCCGCGGTGCACGAGGAACGCGGCGATCCGGCCGTCGGCGGTGCGGCTGAACCCGGCCTGTCGGTCGGCGAGGCTGAGCACCTTCAGATCCGGGCCGAGGTGCTGAGCGAGGTCGTCGTCGCGGAACAGGTACGTCGAACACTGCTGGCCGAGCGGCCGCACGTACAGACGATCCGGTCCGAACACCATCCGCCGCACGGCGGAGTGCTGTCCGTCGGCGCCGATGAGCGCATCGACGGCCAGCACTCCGCCGTCGGACAACGTCACCCGAACGGGCCCGTCGCTGTCCTCGACGGAGACGATCTCGACGCCGCGCCGGACCTGCACCCGGGGCGGCAGCGCGGCGGTCAGCGCCGCTTCCAGGTCGCCCCGCATGATCGTCAGCAGCCGGCCGTGCAGCATGGTGGCGGTGGCCAGGTAGCTCACGGTGGCCAGCGTGCCGCCGTCCTGGTCGACGTAGACGATGGCCGGGATGTTGCGGCGCAGCGAGCCCAACGCGGGCAGCAGGCCCATGCGGTCGAGCACGTCGTAGCCGGCGCCGCCGACGTCCAGCAGGTGCGCGGCGTCGCGGGGCTGTTCGTCGCGGTCGACGAGCAGCACGTCCCACCCGTGTCGGCCCAGCCACCACGCCGTGGTCAGCCCGGCCACACCGGCGCCGCACACGAGCACCCGCATCGGCCCTCCGTTTGTCCCTTGTGTCTTCCCGAGTCTTGCATAGTGCAATAGTCGGCGGGGGTAGAATGGTTGACGCCCGACCCCTCCTTGGGCATCGTTCACTGTGAACGTTTGCAGGTGCCCTCAGGGAGTGTCATGGCTCGACCGAGCATCGGCTGGATCGGCGCGGGGCGGATGGGCGCCGCCATGGTCAAGCGGCTCGGCGCCGCCGGCTACGACGTCGCCGTCTACAACCGGACCAGGGCCAAGGCCGAGGCGCTCGGCGTCACGGTGGTCGACCGGCCGGTCGACCTGGCCGGTCGGGACATCGTGTTCACCATGGTCGCGGCCTCGGCCGACCTGGAGCAGGTGACCTCCGGCGACCACGGCCTGTTCACCGATCCCGACGTCGCGCCGCGCGTGGTGATCGACTCGTCCACCGTGTCCGAGGAAGCGTCGGCCGCCGTCCGGGTGGCCGCCCGCAAGCGGGGCTCGGAGTTGTTGGCCGCGCCGGTCAGCGGCAACCCCAAGGTCGTGGCGGCGGGTCGACTGACCCTCGCCGTGTCGGGCCCGCGAGCGGTGTTCGACGAGGTCGAGCCGGTGCTGCGCGCGCTCGGCCGGGGCGTGACCTACGTCGGCGAGGACGAGGTCGCCCGGCTGGTGAAGATCGCTCACAATGTGTTCCTCGGTGTCGTCGTCCAGTCGTTGTCGGAGATCACCGTGCTGGCCGAGAAGGGCGGCGTCAGCCGGGCGGCGTTCCTCGAATTCCTCAACGACTCGGTGCTGGGCTCGGCGTTCACCCGGTACAAGTCTCCCGCGCTGGTCAACCTCGACTTCACGCCGACGTTCACGATGCCCTTGCTGCGCAAGGACTTCGATCTGGGCCTGGCCGCCGCGCGCAGCCTGGAGGCCCCGATGCCCATCGCCTCGGCCACCGCCCAGCTGATCGCCTCGGCCATCGGCGCCGGCCACACCGAGCAGGACTTCGCCACGCTACTACTGGAGCAGGCCCGCCGGGCCGGCCTCGCGCTCGAACCGGAGAACGTGTCAGTGGATGATGGGTTGACTCCGGACGAGTGAGTTCGCGGCGCGTCCACAGTTCCATTCACGATGCTGGCGCGGTTCACGATGCTGGCGCGGTCAATATGCTGACGCGATGGACAAGCCCGCGACCATCAAGGACGTCGCCGAAATGGCCCGCGTGCACGCGGCGACCGCGAGCCGTGCGCTGAACCCGCAGACCCGGGACAAGGTGAGCCCGCGGACGGCGGCCCGGATCGTGGAGGCCGCCCGTGCCCTGGGCTACTCGCCCAACTCGGCCGCGCGCAGCCTGCGGACCCGCACGTCGTCGGTGGTCGGCGTGGTCATCCCGGACCTGCGCAATCCCGTGTTCCCGCCGATCGTGCGGGGCGTCGAGGACGCGCTGCGGGAGGCCGGCTACCTGGCGCTGCTCGGCAACACCGACGGCGACGCCGCGCGGGAGCGGGACCTGCTGGCCACCATGCGCGGGCAGCAGCTGGCCGGGTTCATCCTCGCCACCAGCAAGCGGGACAGTGTGCCGCTGGGGCCCGACGTGTCCGTGGTGCTGGTCAACCGCCGCACCGACGCCGGCGACGTCCCCTCCGTCGTCGCCGACAGCAGCGCCGGCGTGCACGCGCTGGTGAACCTCCTGATCGCGCGAGGCCACACCAGGATCGCCCACCTGGCCGGGCCCCAGGACACCTCCACCGGCGTCGAGCGCCGCCGGGCCTTCCTCGACGGTCTCGCCGCCCGCGGCCTTGCCCCGGCCGGCGTCGAGGTGTGCGACGCCTACAGCGAGCAGGCCGGCTTCGACGCCACGCACAAGTTGCTGGCCGCCACCTCCGCCACCGCCATCGTCGCCGGCAACGACATGATCGCCCTCGGCTGTTACGGGGCGCTGGCCGAGCTCGACCTGCGCTGTCCCGAGGATGTCTCGGTCACCGGCTTCAACGACATGCCCTTCGTCGACAAGCAGCGCCCCGCCCTCACCACCGTCCGCATCCCCCACTACGACATCGGCTACGAGGCCGCCCGCCTCCTCCTGGAGCGCATCGCCACCCCTTCTTCCCCACCCAAACGCCTAGTCCTCCCCGTCGAACTGATCGAACGCAACTCCGTAGCGCGAGTCCCGCTCTCAGACACCTGAGTTACCGGTTCACAGGGCGGCGATGATGGCGGCCGGCGTCAGCGGGAGGTCGCGGACGCGGACGCCCAGGGCGGAGTGGAGGGCGTTGGCGATGGCGGCGGCGGTGGGGCCCTGGGCGGTCTCGCCGGCGCCGAGGCTGGGCCGGTCGGGGCGGTCGACGATCACCACCTCGACCTCGGGCACCTCGGAGAACCGCAGGATGGGGTAGGACTCCCAGTCGGTGCTGGTGACGCGGGAGCGATCGAAGCGGACCTGCTCCTTGACGGTCCAGCTGGTGCTCTGGATCGCCCCGCCCTCGACCTGGTTGCGAAGGCCGTCGGGGCTGACGACGGCCCCGGCGTCGACGGCGAGGGTGAGGCGCTTGACGCGAACGGAGGTCTCGGCCTCGACCTCGGCGACGACGGCGCAGTAGGCGCCATGGTGGCTGTAGCGGGCGAAGGCAAAGCCCCAGCCCTCGCCGCGGCGGGACCAGCCGGCGGCGTCGGCGGCAGCGGTGATGACGGCCCGGGCTCGCTCGTCGGACAGGTGCTGTAGCCGGTACTGAACGGGGTCGACACCGGCACGGAGGGCCAGCTCGTCCACAAAGGACTCGATGGCGAAGACGTTGGCGTAAGCCCCGAGGGCCCGCAGCGACGAGGTGCGCAGCGGCATCTCCAGCAGCCGGTGCTTGGTGATCCGCTGACCGGGAAAGGTGTACAGGGGAACGGAATTGCGCTCGGAGCCGCCGCCGTTGGCGAACGGGGGATCCATGGACACCGGCGGGGGAGTGCCGGTCCGCAGCTGGGTGCCGAGCAGGGCCGGCGCGTCGAAGAAGCCGGGGCGCGAGACGTGGCCGTTGCTGTAGACGTCGTGCCGCCAGGCGACGACCTCGCCGGCGGCATCGAGATCGGCCTCGATGTGCACGGCCATCGCCGCGCCGAAAGGGGCCCAGCCGAGCTCGTCGGCCCGCGACCAGACGACCTGGACCGGCCGCCCGTTGACGGCCCGGGCCAACAACACGGCATCGAACGCGGCGTCATCGGCCCCGTTGTGGCCGTAGGCACCGGCGCCCTCGACGTGGTGCAGAGTGACCTGGTCGATGGCGACGCCGAGCGACCGGCAGATGTCCAGGCGCAGCGGGTGCAGGCCCTGGCTGTGCGTCCACAACTCCAGCTTGTCCCCGTCCCAGCGGGCGACGCCGCACGAGGGCGCCATCGAGGCGTGGGACAGATACGGCCGGGAATAGGTGGCGGCCACCGTGGTGACGGCATCGTCCGAAGTGGACTCATCGACGATGGTGACGTCCTCGGTGCGGCGGGACATCAGGAATTCCGGCATGGCGTCGACGTCCGGCAGGCTGTCTCGCTCGGCCCACTCGCAGCGCAGCAACTCGGCGGCGCGCACAGCGGTCTCCTCGCGATCGGCGATCACGCCGAGGAAATCGCCGTCACGGACGATCTCGACGACGCCGTCCAACTCGGCGGATTTGCTGGTGTCCAAGGACATCAGAGTCGCGCCACGGGAGGGCGGCCGGACGACGCGGCCGTGGAGCATGCCCGGCAGCGACAGGTCGTGGATGAAGCGGGCCCGGCCGTACACCTTGTCGGGAATGTCCAACCGGCCCGGGCTGGTGCCCATGACCTTGCGCTCGGCAACGGGTTTCGGTTCGATCGCACCGGTCGCCTCGACGTCGAGGTCGACGTCGTCGAGCAGGTCCCAGTAGCTGACCGTGTCGTTGATCAGGCCGTCCACAACGGACAGCTCGGAACTGTCGAGCACCTTGGCCGCCGCGGCGAGGAAGACGGCCCGGACCTCCGCGCCCACCTGTCGCAGGGCGGCGCCGGAGTCCTCGATCGACCGGCTGCCGGCGGTCAGGCCCTCGTCGGGGCTGGAGTCGGTGGTGGCCGGCACCATGTGGATCCGGTTATAGGCGACATCCAGCTCATCGGCGGCGATCTGCGCCAAAGCGGTCAGAATGCCCTGTCCCAGCTCGACTTTGCCGCAACGGACGTCGACGGTGCCGTCGGGGCGCACGGAAACCCAGTGCGACAGGCGGGGATTCGCGGCGAGGTTGCGCGGGATCACTGCGCCGCCTCGATCTGGGACGCCTTCAGCACCGCGCGCACCATCCGGTTGTGGGCCCCGCACCGGCACAGATTGCCGTCAAGGGCTTCGCGGACCTCGCACTCCGAGGGGCAGGAATTCCGGGCCAGCAGGGCGGTCGCGGTCATCACGACGCCGGACACGCAGTAGCCGCACTGCGCCGCCTGCTCGTCGATCATCGCCCGTTGCAGCGGCGAGTCGCCGAGCCCTTCCACGGTCCGGACTTCCTTGCCGTCGACCGACCACAGTGGAGTGTCGCACGAGTGCACGACCCGCCCGTCGACGAGCACGTTGCACGACCCGCACAGCCCGAGCCCGCAGCCGAACCGCGTGCCCTTCAGACCCAGCTGGTTGCGTAACGCGTACAGCAACGGCGTGTCGCGGTCGGCCTCGACCGTCACCTCGGCCCCGTTGACCAGCAGCCGGAACGTCTCGTCGCTCACTCGTGCCAACGCTATTCGCCGTCGCCGCCGGCCGTCAACATGTCCTCGACCAGCCCCAGCAGCGTGGTCAGCGCCCGGCTGGGCTTGTGATCGGCCAGCCACACCAGCGTCACCAGCCATTCCACCGCGGCGCCGGCCAGCGGGATGCGCACCAGGTCGGGCTCGCGGATGATTTCCAGGTCGGGCACCACGGCGATGCCCAGCCCGGCCCGCACGTAGCCCGGCACCACCCGCAGGTCGGACACCTCGGCCACCACCCGCCGGGGCTTGCCGACGGCGTCGAAGGCCCGTTCGAGGGCGATCCGGTTGCCGAAACCCCGTGGCGTGTCGACAAAATCCTCGCCGGTGAGGTCGGTGATCGTGACCGTGGACCGCGTGGCCAGCCGGTGTTCGGCCGGCATGAGCGCGACGTAGGAGTGACGGTTGAGCTCGCGCGCCTGGAGCCCGGCCAGGTCGGACGGCGGCAGCCCCACCAGCGCGGCGTCGAGCCGGCCGGCCCGGACGTCCTCGGCCAGGCCGGTCGAGCCGGTGGTCGACATGGTCAGGTGCAGGTCGACCAGCGGATACCGGCGGTGGAACGCGCCGAGCAGGCCGGGCAGGTCCAGCGGGCCGACGCTGATCATCGTGCCGATGCGCAGGCTGCCCCGCAGCCCCGCCCCGGCCTCCTGCACGACCGCCTTGGCCCGGTCCAGCTGGGCCAGCGCGGCCTTGGCCTCGGGCAGGAACGCCGCCCCGGACGGCGTGAGCGCGACCGAGCGGGTCGACCGGTCGAACAGGGTGGTGCGCAGGTCCGACTCCCACGACTTGATGCCGGCCGACACGGTCGACTGCACCGCCCGCAGCCGCCGGGCGGCCCGTGTGAAGCTCAGCTCCTCGGCCACCGCGACGAAGTACTCCAGCTGACGCGTGTCCACGTCCCCGATTATCGCACCACGCCGATAACTGTGACCAGCATCTTTCGTTGGACTCGATGCTCGGCGCGGCGCAGGCTGGGACCATGAGTTCCACGCTGATGGTCGCGCGCCCCGCGCCGCGGTTGAACCACGGCACCGGCTTCTGGGTGGTGGCCGCCGCCTTCCTGCTGGCCCTGGCCTTCTCCACCGTGCCGACCCCGCTCTACCCCCTCTACCAGCAGCGCGACGGCTTCCCGACCGTCGTCATCACGGTCGTGTTCGCCGCCTACGCGCTCGGCGTCGTGGCCAGCATGTACTTCATCGGGCACGTCAGCGACTGGCTCGGCCGCCGCCGCATGGCGCTGGCCGCCGTGCTGGCCGAGGCGGTCTCGGCGGCGGTGTTCCTGGCCTGGCCGGACGTGCCCGGGCTGGTCGTCGCCCGATTCGTCGGTGGCGTCGGCATCGGCGCGCTGACCGCCACCGCCACGGCCCACCTGGCCGAGCTGCGGGCCGTCACCCATCCCGGCCGGGACGCCGGGCTGTTCTCGTCCATGGTCAACATGGCCGGCCTCGGCATCGGGCCGGTGGTCAGCGGGCTGCTGGCCAGCTACGTCACAGCGCCGCTGACCACGCCGTACGTGATCTTCCTGGCGTTGTTCGTGGTGGCGGCCGGCGCTGTCAAGTTCGTGCCTGAGACCGTCTCACGCAACGAAGACCGCCCTCGCTACCACCCGCAGCGGGTGTCGGTGCCGCACCACGCCAAGCCTGTGTTCTGGGCCGCCGCCGCGGTCGCCTTCGCCGTCAACATGTTCAGCGGCCTGGTCGGGGCGCTCGCGCCGACGTTGCTGCGCGGGACCTTCCGGGAGCCGTCGCTGCTGGTCGGCGGCCTGGTCGCGATGTCGGTCTTCGCGGCCGCCGCCGGCTCGCAGCTGCTGTTCGCCGGCCAGCCGCTGCGCCGCCAGCTGTTCATCGGCCTCGGCGGCCTCGTGCTGTCGCTGGTGGCTATCCCGACCAGCGTGCTCAGCGGCAGCGAGCTGCTGTTCTGCGCCGGCACCGTCGTCGGCGGTGCCGGCATGGGCCTGGGCTTCCGGGTCGCCCTGGCCAAGGTCGCCGCAGTCGCCGCCCCCGAGCTGCGGGGCGAGACCCTGGCCGGCGTGTTCCTCGCCTTCTACCTGGGCCTCGCGCTGCCGGTGCTGGTCGTCGGCGTCGCGCTCACCGCCCTGCCCAGCCTCCTGGTGCTGGTGCTGTTCAGCGTCGTGCAGCTGGTGATCCTGGTCTGGGCCGGTCGGCGGCTGGCCATGGCATCGTGAAGGTGTGATCCAGTACCGGACCGTCGACAAGCTCGCCGCCCGCATCGCCCTGCACGGCTACGGCACGAATCCGCAGCCGTGGCAGGACTGGGTCCGCGAGCGATTGCCGTCGCGCCAAGGCCAACGCGTGCTGGAGGTCGGCGCCGGCACCAGGGCGCTGTGGCCGTCGAAGCCGGACATCGCCCTGGTGCCGACGGATCTCTCCGCCGCCATGTGCACCACCTTGCGGGGCAAGGGATTCGCGCCGGCCCGGTGCAGCGCCGACGCCCTTCCCTTCGCCGCCGGCTCCTTCGACGGCGCGATCGCGTCCCACATGCTCTATCACGTCGACGAGCCGCCGAAGGCCATCGCCGAGCTGAACCGGGTGCTGCGGCCCGGTGGCTGGCTGGTCGCGACCACCAACGGCGGCGGCCACATGGCCGAGCTGTGGGAGATCGCCGAGAAGGTCGGCCTGCCGATGTCCTTTCCGCTGGCCGCGGACCTCTCGTTCCGTGCCGAGAACGCGATCGCCTTGCTGAGCCGTGACTTCGAGGACGTCGACCTGATCCGCTACGAGGACGAGCTGGTCGTGGCCACACCCGAGCCGGTGGTCGCCTACCTGGCCAGCTGCGTGGACCGTGACCTCACCGACGAGGAGTTGTCCGTGCTGCACAACGAAGTCGCCGGTCGCGGCACCGTGCGCATCCACAAGCATTCGGTGCTGGTGACGGCCCGGTCGGATCAAGGGAATGGTTCGTGACCGAATAAAACCCCTCGCGGGCGCCGGCGGTCCTGGCATGCTGGAGGGCCCGACCGCAAGGAGACGCCCGTGGACTTCGCCGAAGTGCTCCGCGCTCGCCGAATGGTGCGCAGCTACCGCCCCGACCCGGTGCCGGAGGACGTGCTGCGCCGGGTCGTGAAGGTGGTGCACCGCGCGCCCAGCGCCGGCTTCAGCCAGGGGCACCGGCTGATCGTCATCACCGACCCGGAGCTCCGCCGCAAGGTCGCCGACCTGACCGAGCAGACCTACCTCGACGGCGGCATGAAGCCGTGGATCTCGGTGGCCCCGGTGCTCATCGCGATCGGCATCCGCGAGGAGTCCTACCACGAGCGCTACCGGCAGCCCGACAAGGTCACCGACGAGGGCGAGGAAGGCGAGTGGCCGGTGCCGTTCTGGTGGTTCGACAGCGGCAGCCTGCTGGTGCTGCTCCAGCTGGCGGCGGCCAACGAGGGCCTGGCCACCGGCTTCTTCGGGCCGCACGCCGACGGCCTCGAAGAGCTCATCGGCCTGCCGAAGGACGTGGGCCTGGCCGGTGTCCTGACGCTGGGCTACTCCGACGACAACTCCCGCGCCGTCCCCAGCAGCCTGGCCAACCGGCCCCAGCAGATCCCGTTGGACGGGCTGGTCACCTGGCGCTGATCACCGGCAGCGACAGTCGGCTGGGGCGGGCGGGCCCGAAGTGCACGGTGTTCTCGGCGACCACCACATCGTTCGGGCCCGCCGCCGCGACCACGCCGCCGGTGTTGGGATTGCGGTCGTAGCGCGGGAAGTTGCTGCTGGACACCTCCAGCCGGATGCGGTGGCCGGGCCGGAACACGGTGGACGTCACGGAAAGGTCCAGCGTCAGCTCGTAGACCCGTTGCGGCGTCAGCAGTTCCGGCGCGGACAGGGAGTCGCGGTAGCGGGCGCGCAGCATGCCCTCGCACAGGTTGATCGCCGTGCCGTCGGGGTGCACGTCCACCAGCTTGCCCATGAAGTCCGTGTCCACGGCCGAACTGGACACGAAAAGGGTCAGCGAGACGTGCCCGGTGACCTCCAGCGGATCGCCCAGTGGCGGGCCGGTGAAGCACAGCACGTCCTGGCGCGCCTCGACCGGTCGTTGGTCGCGCGGGCCGGCATCGGCGGCAAGGGTGTTGCCGCCGATCGTGGGCGTGGGGTCGAGCGGGTCGTACCGGTACGTGGTGGCGCCGGTCCTCATCGGCGACACGGAAAGTGTTCCCTCGCCGAGGAAGTAGTCCATGCGCCGGGTGTCGGGCAGCGGCCATGCCCGCTCGTCGCGCCACTGGTCGATGCCCATCACGAAGATCCGCACCGGCGCCGAGTCGTCCGGCTTGCCGCGCAGCCACTGGTCGAAGAAGCGCAGGTGCGCGTCGGTCAGGTTGGCGCCGCGGTAGTCGGTGCTGAGGTGGGTCCAAGGCCCGATGATCAGGCGTTCGTTGTGCGAGCGCACGGTTTCGTCGACGAAGACGTCGTACCAGCCGCCGATGCTCAGCGCCGGGGCCTTGGCCGCCGGGGCCAGCCGCTGCCAGTAGCCGTCGTGCTCGGGGTGCGCGAAAACCGTGTCCAGCCAAGGGAAGTGCTTGGCCAGCACGGGGTGGTCCCGGGTCGGCAGGGTGTCGAACTGCTGCCGCATGATCTCCGGAAGGTCCTGCACCGCACCGGTTTTGAGGGCTTCGCCGGCGGCGTTGGCGGTGATCCACGTCAGCACGGTGTGCAGGGACATCGCGCCGCCGGGGGAGTACCACGGGGCCCGGTAGAAGTCGGCCGTGGCGAAGATCGGGGCGATGGCCTGCAACAACTCCGCCGACTGCCACTGCACCGCGCCCTGGTAGGACGCCCCGAAACCGCCGATGTTGCCGTCGCACCAAGGCTGTTCCCGCAGCCAGGCCAGGGTGTCCGCGCTGTCGGCGGCCTCGTTCTCGTGCGGCACGTGCACGCCGCCGGACCGCGCGGTGCCGCGGCAGCACTGCACGACCACCGCGTAACCGGCTTCCAGCAGGGCGAACAGGTTCGGGCGGTTGCCGCCGTAACTGGCGATGTCGTCCTTGCCGTACGGGGTGCGCAGCAGCAGGACCGGCGCCGGCCGCTGGTCGGCGGGCCGCCAGACGTTCGTGGCCAGCGCGGTGCCGTCCCTGGTCACGACCGGCACGTCGGTGTCCACGATGAAGCGCATGGGCAACGATCGTGCAGCATCGTCCGCCCGATGTCGAACCGGTATGTCTGGCATTGTTGGGCCATGAACCCGTTCGCCTCGCCGTTGGCCATCACCGGGAACGGGCTGCTGCTGCGGGATTTCACCGACGCCGACCTGCCGGTGATGGTGGACCTGTTCGACGACCCCGATGTGGCGCTGCGCACGCCCATCGCCTCGCCGTTCGACCTGGCCGCCGCGCGGGACTACCTGGCGGTCATGCGCCGGACCAGGGCCGAGGAGAACCGGTTGCACCTGGCCATCACCCGTGCGGGCGAGGATGTGCCGCTGGGCATGGTGTTCCTGCGGCCAGCGCTGTGCATGGTGGGCTACGTCGTCGGCAAGCGGCACCGCCGGCAGGGGCTGGCCGTGCGGTCGGCCCAGGTGATCACCGAGTTCGCGCTGCGGGCCGTGGGGCTGCCGCACGTGCTGCTGGAGATCGAGGCGGAGAACACCGCCAGCGTGGCCGTGGCCCGGGCGCTCGGGGCGCGGCTCAGCGACGCCGATCCGGTCGAGGTTCAGTCAAAAGGGCGGTCGCTGCGGCTCGAAACGTGGATCATCGAACCGTGACGCCGGAGATCCGGCTCGTCGACCCGCTGACCGCCGACGTCGACGAGCACCACGAGCTGCACCTCGCCGTGAGCAAGGTGGACTACCCCACCGTCGCGCCGCCGACCCGCGAGGCCGTGCTGATCCGGCTGCGCAACCCCGACGTCGACCTCGGCGAGAGCGTGGCCTGGACCGCCCGCGTCGACGGCCGGCTGGTCGGCGCCCTGGCCGCTCAGCTGCCCGTGGACGGCAACGAGCACCTGGGCATGGTCCGGCTGGTCGTGCACCCCGAACTGCGCCGGCACGGCATCGGCACCCTGTTGCTGCACACCGCCGCCGCGGCATTGCGTGACCGCGGCCGCGTGACCGTCGAGGTGTCCCGGGTCGAGTCCAACTCCCCGGGCGACCGCTTCGCCACCGCGCTCGGTTTCCGCACCGCCACCAGGTCAATCTTCCAGCTGTTGGAGTTCGCCGAGGTCGACCCGGACATCTGGGACGTCCCGACGCCGCTCGGCTATCGCCTCGTGCGCTGGATCGGGCAGGCCCCCGAGCACCTCGTCGAGTCCTACGCCCGGGCCCGCCACGCCATCGGCGACGCCCCGCCCGGCGGCTCCGCGTGGCGCACCCCGACCTGGACCGTCGACCGCGTCCGGCGCCTTGAGGCCGCCTACCGTGAGCACGGCGTCGAACGCCGCGTGGTCGCCGCGGTCGACACCACCGGCGACGTCGTCGGCCTCACCGAGCTCGACCTCCAGCCGCTGCGCCCCGACCTCGCCGCCCAGCGCGACACCGCCGTCCTCGCCGCCCACCGCGGCCACGGCCTCGGCCAGGCCATGAAGGCCGCCATGCTCCGCTGGATCACCGCCGACAACCCCTCGCTGCGGCGGGTGTGGACCTCCACCGCGACCGCCAACCAGTACATGGCCGACGTCAACCACCGCCTCGGCTTCGCCACCGTGCGGCGCTACAGCGTGGTAAACCGGGACCTCGAAGGCCTGTGACTCCTGGGGGAGATCTGATGCTTGACGTGAGGTTGTTCGATGTGGCCGAGGCCGGCGAGGCGGAGTGGGACGACTACCACGAGATGAGGCTGGCCGCCTACGAGCGCGACTTTCCGGAGCTCCCGGCGCCGACCAGGGCGGCGACGATCTCGGGGCTGCGTGCGCCGCAGGTTCAGCTCGGCGAGCGGCTGTTGTGGACCGCGCGTCGGGACGGCCGGCTGGTCGGCCGGGCGCATGTCAGCCTGCCGGCCGACGGCAATGAGCACCTCGCCGCACTGGATGTCGTTGTCCACCCGGAGCTGCGGCGGCAGGGCATTGGCACGGAACTGCTGAACTTCGTGGCACCGCTGCTCCGTGAGCGTGGCCGCACCGTGGTCGAGGGCTGGAACGTCAACCTCGACGGGGACAGCGGGCACTGGATCCGGCGTCACGGGTTTCGGTTGGTGCACAGCACGTTGCTGCAGATCATGGAGTTGAGCGGGCTCGACCGTGCGCGGTGGGAGGTCGACGTGCCCGAGGGGTACCGGCTCGTGCGCTGGATCGGACATGCGCCGGATGATCTGGTCGACGCGTACGCCGTGGCCCGCCGGGCCATCGGCGACGCGCCGACCGGCGAATCCGCACTGACGGCGCCGGACTGGACGGTGGACCGGGTGCGACGGATCGAGGCCGACTACCACGAACATGGCATCGAGCACCGGACGGTCGTCGCGGTTGACGCACGGGGCGAGGTCGCAGGACTGACGGAGCTGGAGGCCCGGCCGACGGATCGGCGGCGGTTGATACAGGGCGACACGGTCGTGCTCGGCGCCCACCGCGGGCACGGCCTGGGGCTGGCGATGAAGGCCGACATGCTCCGCTGGATCACCGCCGACAAGGACGACCTGGAGCAGGTGTGGACGTCCACCGGAGTGGCCAACACGCACATGGCCGACGTCAACCACCGCCTCGGCTTCGCCACCGTGCGGCGCTACAGCGTGGTAAACCGGGACCTCGAAGGCCTGTGATCACTGTGACCGAACGTCTCGGATTTTCGACCGATCGTCGCGTCTGGCCCGGCCGCCGGGGCTGTGACGAGGGGTAGCCGTTGCGCCGACCGGCTGTAGCTGGTACTCCACGGGGGACCCTGCCGACCGTGGAGTGGAAGCAGCATGCGGCTGTCCGTCATCACCGACGAGATCGCGCCCGACCTGGACACGGCGCTGCGCGAGTGCGAGGCGCTCGGGCTGTCCGCGGTCGAGCTGCGCAGCGTCGGCGGCCGCAACGTGGTGCACCACGAGCAGTCCCGGCTGCGGGAGTTCCGGGACGCGCTGGCGGCGGGCGGCTTCGCCTGCCCGGTGGTGGACACGCCGTTCCTGAAGGCGACGAAGGCGATCTGGGAGCACCTGGACCGCGGCATGGAGATCGCGGACCTGGTCGGGGCGACGGCGATCCGGGTGTTCTCGGGGCTGCGGGTGGACGACCGCGACTGGTACCTGCCGTGGCTGGCCGACGTGCTGTCGGCGGCGTCCAACCAGGTGCGGGCGGCGGGCTTCACGCTGCTGCTGGAGATCGACGAGGCCTGCATGGTGGCCACGGTGGCCGAGGCCGACGAGCTGCTGGGCAAGATGGCCCCGGGCCTGCTGGGCGTGGTCTGGGACCCGGCCAACGAGGCCCGCTTCCGCCGCACGGAGCCGGACACGGTGAACTGCGGCAAGGTGGCCGAGGCGGTGGCCCACGTGCACGTCAAGGACTACGCGCACGACCAGGGCTGGGTGAAGCCGGGCGCGGGCATCGTGGGCTGGCCGAGCCAGCTGCGCGGCCTGGCCGACGCCGGCTACGACGAGTACCTGTCGATCGAGACGCACTACTCGGCGCCGGTCGGCGGCACCGCGCAGGCCACGCGGGACAGCGTGGCGTCGCTGCGTCTCATCGCAGCCGAGAGCGGCGTTTCCCTGCTATGACGGCAGGATTCCGAACCGCTGGGCCCTCAGCACGGTGGTGAGCCGGTCGGACGTGCCGAGCTTGCGGTAGATGTTCTCCAGGTGCTTGTGGACGGTCCGCGGCGACGCGCCGAGGCGGCTGGCGATGCCGCCGGCGGTGAGCCCGGAGGCCAGCAGCGACAGCACGGTGATCTCGCGACTGGTCAGTTTCACCTCGGCGGCCCGGTCCATGCCGTCGATTGCCTTGTCCTGCCACAGCTTCAGCTGCCGCACATGGCCGTCCACCCTGCGCAGCAACGGTTGCAGCCGCCGCACGAAGGCCCGTTCCCGGTCGGTGAAGTCCATCCCGGACCGGCCGAGCACAAAGCCCCGGTTGGCGCCGGACATGTCGTGCAGCGGCAGGGCGATATGCCTTGTCGCGCCGGAGGTTCCGCGCAGCGAGCCGAACGTCTCCGTCGACCGCCACGTCCGGTCGTCCAGCAGATCGCTGACGGTCCGGGGCTCGCCGTCGCCGGTCTCGGCGTAGTGCCGCACCAGCGGGTGTAGCGGCATCCGGCCCCGCTCCTCGGCTTCCGGCGGCAGCACGCCGCGGAACCACGGCGTCCACACCTCGACCTCGTCCAGCACGATGACGCGGCTGACGAAGCGGTGGCTGCGGGACAGCACACACGTGGTGCCGTGCAATGATCGGATCAATTCGTCGGCCACGAGCGACCACGTCTGGTCGACGTTGCGGCTGTCCATCACCGCAACCGCCAGGTCGAGCATGCGTTCGTAGTCGCGCGAAGCCAATTCCGCCACGGGCACCCCTGCACTCGTCGCGGGCACGGTACACGGCGGCGCGCCCGGGTTCGCGCCGCGCCCGTTCGTCTCAACGCGACGAGGGCCGTTCAGGTTCAGCGCAGCTGGTCGACCACCTTGCCCAGGTCCTGCTCGGTGTCGGCCAGCCAGGCCAGCTGCCCGTGCACGGTGCGGGCGAGCGGCAGGTCGGCCGAGGCCGTCGCCAGCGCGACATCCTTGGCCGCCAAGCGAATCGGGTAGTGCACGCCCTCGGCGAACGCCCGCGCCGCGACCCCGCCCAGCGGGCTGTTGGTCAGGGCGGCCGTGACCAGATCCTCGGAAAGGCCATAGGTGGCGGCGAGTTTCATCGCCTCGGCGATCTCCGTGACGCCGACGATCACCGCCGTGATGACGACGATCTTCAGCGCCGAGCCGGCGCCCGGCCCGCCGCAGCGGGTGATGCGGCCGAACTGCTCCAGGATGCCCTGCACCGGCGTCGGATCGCCGCCGACGAACAGGATCAGCTGACCGGCGGCGGCCCGGTCGACGCTGCCCAGCACCGGAGCGTCGATCGCGGTGACGCCTTCGGGCAGCTTGGCGGCGAGCGCCGCGAACGACTGCGGGCCGATGGAGGACATGTCGATCAGGCGCTTGCCCGGGCGCAGGGCCGGGAGCATTGCGCCGACGACCGCGTGCACCGCTTCCGGGTCGGCCAGCATCGTGACGATCACGTCGGCGTCCCACGCGGCTTCGGCCGGTGTGATGGCGACCTTGGCACCCTCTGACGCAAGCAGCTCCGCCTTCGCGGCGGTCCGGTTCCACACCGTCAGCTCGTAGCCGGCGGCCAGCAGGCGGCGGGCCATCGGCAGGCCCATCGAGCCCAGCCCGAGAAACGCGATCTTTTCCATAGCGTCGACGCTAGGGTTCTCGCAGCGATGCAACCAGCGAATGTCTAGCATGGATGGCATGCCGGACACGCATGAGTTGTCGAGCGGTTTGCTGCGGATCTTCGTCGAGGTCGCCCGGCTCGGTTCGTTCACGGCGGCCGGCAGCCGGCTCGGCTACACGCAGTCGGCGATCTCCCGTCAGATCTCCGCGCTGGAGGAGGATGCCGGCACGCCGCTGTTCGACCGGCTGCCGCGCGGAGTCCGCCCGACCGAGCCGGGCCGGCGGCTGCTCCTGCACGCCGAGGCGGTGCTGGACCGGTTGGAGGCGGCCCGTCGGGAGCTGGCTGACCTCCGCGAGTTGGCGACGGGCCGACTGCGCGTCGGCGCTTTCGCCACCGCCGATGCCTCCCTGGTGCCCAAGGCCATCGCCGCCTTCCGAGCCGCCCATCCGGCGGTCACGGTGACGCTGACCGAGGCCTATACCCCGGGGTTGGCCCGGCAGTTGCGGGGCGGCGAGCTGGACGTGGCCGTGCTGTCCGGCGACGGCCCATTTGAGGGCGTTGACCTGCGTAAACTCCGTGACGACACGATGCTGGTGGCACTGCCGGCCGGGCACCGGTTGGCCCGTCGCCGTCGGGTGCGGCTGATCGATCTGGCCGACGAGGAGTGGATCGCCGGCAGTGACCGGCCGGAGGAGACCTTGATCAGCTCGTGTCTGGCTCGTGGGTTCCGGCCGCGGATCGGTTTCGTGGCCCGGGACTGGATGGCCAAGCAGGGCTTTGTGGCGGCGGGCGTGGGCATCACGCTCATCCCGTCCATTGCCGCCGAGTCCGTGCGTTCGGACATCTGCCTGGTACGGCTGCATCCCGACGAGGTCCCGACCCGCGCCGTGCACGCCGCCACACCGTCCGGGGTGGCCCTGTCTCCTGCGACTCGCGCGTTTCTGGCCATCGTTGGCAACTGATTTCGTTGCCTTGAGACGTTGACAGTACTGATTCGGTTGGTGTTTGCTCCCGGCATGCCGCGTACGGAGATGTTCCGGTTTCTGCGTCGAGTCGCGACCGACCATGCCGCCGCCGCGCGGCTGGGCATGCCGGTCTTGGAGTTCCGTGAGGCGCGGCTGGCTCGGGCCGCCGGTACGTTGAGCCGTCGCGACGCGCTCCGGATCTTCGGCGCCTCCGCCGCCGTGCTCGGCGCGGCCAGCGTCTTACGTGCACCGAGGGCCGCCGCCGTGCCGCTGGGTGGTGGCAAGGCGAGGATTGCTGTCATCGGTGCCGGCATCGCCGGCTTGAACACCGCCCTCGCCTTGGCTGATGCCGGCGTGCGCTGCACCGTCTACGAGGCGAGCGACCGTGTCGGCGGCCGGATGTTCTCCGAGCGTGACTATTGGGGCGGCGGGCAGGTCACCGAGTACGGCGGCGAGTTGATCGACACCGACCACTCCGTGATCCGCGCCCTGTGCAAGCGTTTCTCCATCGGCCTCACCGACATCCGCGCCGCAGAGCCCGTCGGCAGCAGCGATGTTTTGTACTACGAGGGCCGTTACCGGTCGCATGCCGAGTTTGTGGCCGATTTCCAGCCTGTGTACAAGGCTCTTCGGGTCGATATCGACCGCGCCGGCGAGGACGCCCCGACCTGGGACTCGTCGACGCCTTTCGGCGTCGCGTTGAGCCGCATGTCCGTGCAGGAGTGGATTTCCACCCGCGTGCCCGGCGGCTATTCGACGTGGATCGCCCGTTTCCTCGATGACGCCTACGTGGTCGAGTACGGCCGCGACACTTCCGAGCAGACCGCCGTCAACCTGGCGTACATGATGATCGACCAGTCGGATCTCTCCGAGCCTGAGATCTGGGGTGCTTCCGACGAGCGCTTTCACATCTCCGGCGGCAATCAGTCCCTGCCGGAGGCCATCGCCCGTGCTTTACCCGCCGGCACCGTCCAGCACGGTCATCGCCTCGAAGCCTTGGTGCGCAACAGCGATGGTTCCCAGACTCTGCATTTCGACACCGGCGCCGTGCGGGCCGATCACACCGTTCTGACCGTGCCTCTCGGGGTGTTGCAGCGGCTCGACCTCAACCGCGCCGGCTTCGACCCTCGCATGAGGGGCGCGGTTTCCCAGCTGCAGATGGGTTTCTGCACCAAGCTGCATATGCGTTTCTCCTCCCGCCCTTGGCTCGGCCACGGCCCTTGGCCGGGTGTCGCCAACGGCATCAGCTTTTCCGACACCGGCTACCAGCAGGTGTGGGACGCCACCACCGGTCAGCCCGGCCCTTCGGGCATCGCCATCCAGTACGGCGGCGGCGCCGGAGCTCTGTCTTTCCAGCCTTCGTCCCCTTTCTCCAACGCTTTCTCCCCGTACGTGCGCTCTTCCGTCCGCCAGAAGCTCTCCCAACTCGCCCCCGTCGTCCCTCACCTCGCCGACGCCTACACCGGCCAGGCCACCTTGGCCGCGTGGCACCGCAACCCTTTCAGCCTCGGCGCCTACAGTTGTTATCCCGTCGACTACTGCCACCGCTTCGCCGGCTACGAGGCCACTCGTCAGGGCCTCATCCACCTGGCCGGCGAGCACACTTCCGTCGACTCTCAGGGCTACATGAACGGCGGCGCCGAGTCCGGCGCCCGCGCCGCCGCCGAGCTCTTGTCCTTGCTCTAGCCGGCGTTCGCCTCGATTCACCGGCCACCCCCTCGATGCGTGCCCAGCCCCGCTCCACCGCCGGCACCTCCAGTTCGGCCCGGCCCCGATCGCCCGAGCTCGCCGATCCACCGCCGCCGCGCGCACAGCCGTGACTTGCCCGCGCCGACATGCCGGAGCGGGCCAGGGGTGGCCCTTCACCCCGTTTCCCCGAGCCCGTCGGAGAACACCGGCCTGTGGTCCACCATTTTCACCGTCCACCGGCTGTGGTGGATGAGCCGGTGGTGGGCTCCGCAGAGGAGGACCATGTTGTCCAGACTGGTCGGTCCTCCGTTCGCCCATTCGACTACGTGGTGGGCGTGGCACTGCGCTGGCTCCGTCTGGCATCCCGGGAACGCACACGTGCCGTCCCGCTCGATCAGGGCCTTGCGGATCCCCTTCGGGGCCGTGCGCTGCTGCCGCCCCACATTCAGGATCTCTTCGTTGGCTCCCAGCACCAGGCGCATCACCGTGCTGTCGCAGGCGATCCGGCGGGCCTCCGCCGCGCTCATCACGCCGCCACCTTCGACCTTCGCCACACCCGTGTTGTCCATGAAATCCTGAAACGACATCGACAACGTCAGATGCGGCCGCTCCCCACCCTGCTCCGGCAAGCCCTCACACCGGGAAGCCAGCTCGACGATCTCCGCGAACGCATCCCCCTGCCGCTCCGCCGTCGTGCGCGGATCCTTGCCCGAGGTCGGCTTGGCCAGCGCACTGAGCATCGCCGCGATCTTCGCCCCGTACTCCTGGTCAAGCATTCCCCAGAACACCATGCTGCCGTCCAGCTTGCGCTCGAAACGGAACTCACGCTTCGGCGCCCGCAACTCCCGGTCATCCGGCGCTTTGCCGTCCTGGTCGAGGTGGAACAGAATCCGCTGCGCGATGTTCTTGAACTCGCCCTCATCGAACTGGACGTTCTCCAACAACGACGCCTCAACCCGGTCCCGCTCGACCGCCGGCGCTATCCGCAACGTCTCGTGGATGACCTTCAAATGCTGCCGGCCCAACACCCCGCCGCGACCCGCCTCACGGATCGCCTGGCTGTGGAACAACTCCGCGTACCGAAGCCGCTCACGCGCTTCCCTGACCGTGAGCCGCCAGCGGATCACCATTGTCGACACGATGGAGGTCCGGTCCTCTTTCGACTTCAACGATCGGTCCCACACCTCCCAGACGCGCTCCAGCTGCTGGATGTAGAGCGCCCGACACCGGCTCTCGGCTTCTTCCCCGGCTTGCCACAGCTCCAGTTCGCCGTGCTGCCACCCTTCGGTGTCGGCAGGGAATTCAGGATTCGCTGACATACCCCCATTCTACTACCCTTTTATGATCGATTTCCGTTACACACCAACCTATACACGATCGTGGCGGCCTTCAATCCCTTTGCTGGAAAGCGTTTTCCAGCCCCCCCTTGCAACGCTTCCTCCACAGGGATCAGTCCTCACCCTCCGACCCGTCCCAAGCCTTCTGTAATCACGCGCACCCGCTCAACCCGTGTCGCGCAACGCACCCCGCCCTCCCCACGCACCTCGCGCCGCCTCCACTCCAGAACCGCATGCCGAAGAGAGTGATTGTGTTTTGTGCGCAAAGGCCGGCAACTGCGCGGTGCGGACACCCGAACCACGACCGGGGTTCGTGGGCCGGCACCGGTCGACGCCCTCAGGGAGTGCAGACGCCGGAGCACGTCACCGTGCCCGTCTGGTGGCGTGGACCTGGTAACCAACCGACAGGCAACTGCGCGGTGCGGACACCCGACGCGCCACCGCCACACCCAGCCCCCCGCCCCCCGCCCACCGCCCAGATCAACGACACACCCTTACCCCACCCCCACCCCCACCCTCACCCTCACCCCTCAAGCAGCATCTTCGCCGCCACCACCGTCCCATCCGTACGGATCCGCCCAGCAATCTCCCTGGCCCGCACAGCCACCTCCGGCTCCAAAGCCACCCTCAACGCCCCCGCCAACGACTCATACGTAGGCGTAGACCCGTCGTGGCCGACCCCGATCCCCAACTCCGCCACCCGAGCGGCAAACTGAGGCTGATCCCCGATCTGCGGCACCACAACCTGCGGCACCCCGGCTCGGCTCGCCGCAGTCGTGGTGCCAGCACCCCCGTGGTGAACCACAGCGGCGACCCGAGGAAACAGGGCCTGCTGATTCACATCGCCCGTCACGAAGCAATCCCCGGCATCATCCAGTGAACCGAGTTCCGCCCACCCTCGGGCCAACAGCACCCGACGCCCTTGCGCCCGCAGCACATCGACGGCCATCCGCCCGAGCTTCGGCGCGGCATGCAGGTGCATGCTGCCGAACCCCACATACACCGGCGGCTCACCACTTTGAAGAAACTCCTCCAACTCCCCGGAAAGGGGCCGATCATCCGGCAGGATCCAAGCCCCCGTCTGCACGACGTCGAGCTCCGTCACACCCTCCCATGGGCAGAGCGCGGGATCCGCGGCCAACCAGGGCCGGTCGGTAAAAACATGATCGCGAACGTTGTCGACCGAAGGCAACCCGAGGGCGGTCAGATGAGAATTCAGCGGCTCACGGTAGAAGGCGTTGATGCGCTCCACATCTTGCTGCCACGCGGCCTTCTGCAGCCCGTACAACTGGTAGCTCGCGAAGACGTAGCGGATTCCCGACTGCTCGGCCACGGTGCGGGCGCCGGCCGGCATCAGACCGGCGGCGACGATGGCGTCGCTGCCTTCGGCGACCCGGGCCAGGGTGTCGAAGCGGGCGTCGACGAGGCCCCGGGCCAGGGCGAAGGGATCGGGCTTGGCCACGGACATCAGTTCCCGCACGGAAGGCCCGAGCGGCACGTGGGGCACGCCGGCGCGGGCCATGAGCGTCACGAACTCCTCGTCGGGCGGGGCGCACACCAGCGCCTCGGCCCCCAGGTCGCGCAGGGTGGCGGCGAGCGCCACCACCGGCTCCACGTCGCCGCGCGAGCCGTATGTCATCAGCACCACACGCATGTGGTTGCCCCCATTTCCGCTGGTGAAAGCCGTACGGCGGGCAATGATGAACCATACCCGGGGCCTTGCCGCAAGGCCCCGGGTCGGCTATACATTGAGGTGGGGAGAAGACCGCTTACGGCGTCAGCCGGTGCAGGTCTCGCGGGAACAGGGTCGTCTGCCGGATGTTCGCCACCCCCAGCAACCGAGCGGTCCACCGTTCCAGCCCGATGGCGAAGCCGCCGTGCGGCGGCATGCCGTGCGCGAACACCTCCAGGTAGCCCTCGTATGCCTCGGGCGATTCGCCACGCTCCGCCAACGCGGCCAGGTAGTCGGCGTGACGGTGCAGGCGCTGACCGCCGGTGACGAGCTCCAGGCCACGGAACAGCAGGTCGAAACTGTTGCTGTACAGAGGGTTGCCGGGTTCGGAATGGGTGTAGAAGGGACGCTTGGCCATGGGATAGCCGGTGACGAAAAAGAACTCCGACCCGTGCTCACGCCGGGCCCACTCGGACAGCCACCGCTCGTCGGCGGGGGCGAGGTCGATCGCGTCCTTGCCGCCCAACAGCTTCTGAGCCTCGGCGAAGTGAATGGACGGGATCTCGGCCGGCACCTCGGGCAACTCCGCCCCGAGCAGTTCGACCGCATCGGCCCGCGAAGCGGCGCCGGCCAGCATGCCGGCGATGGCCTCGCGCAGCACGGCCATGACGTCGCGGTGGTCGGAGATGAACCCGATCTCGGCGTCGAGGCTGGTGTACTGGGCGAGGTGGCGGGCGGTGTCGTGGGGCTCGGCCCGGAACACCGGCCCGACCTCGTACACCCGCTCGAACACGCCGACCATGGCCTGCTTGAAGAACTGCGGCGACTGGGCCAGGAAGGCCTTGCGCCCGAAGTAGTCGATGCCGAAGACGTCAGCCCCGGACTCGGTGGCGGAGCCGACGATCTTGGGCGTGTGGATCTCCGTGCAGCCGATGCCGTCCAGGGCCCGGCGGAAGCCGGCGACGGAGGCGCCGGCGATCTCGAACTGGGCCCGCAGCAAGGGATGCCGCAGCGCCACCGGGGCATGGTCCAAAATGGTCGGCAGGGTGGCGGAGACGGTCGGCCGGTAGAGGTCGAACGGCGGCGGCGCGACGGCTTCGCCGAGCACGGTGAGCACCGGCTCGGTCAGCTCACAACCGCCGGGCGCCTTGGGGTTGGCGGTGACCAGGCCGGTCACCTCGACGACGGTCTCCTCGGCGGGCGCGGGCCCGGAGGCGACCACCTGGGTCAGCCCGGACCGGTCGCGCACGATCACGAAGGTCACGGATTTCAGCTCACGGCCGCGGTGCACCCAGCCGGCGACGCGCACGCGTTCACCGATGTGGGCGGCCAATTCCGCGGACAGGACACGGGCGATCATCGCCACTCCAGTGGTCGAGTCGACCCCTTGGGAGTGCGGGCGAGAAGGGAAACTCGCGGTGCCACCGCACTTTCGCCCCCGCGGACGGGGACCTCGTTCTGGCCCGATCACGCGGGCCGGCCGGCGGGGCCCGACCCTTCGATATCACTGCTCCCCGCACTCGGGAGTGTCTTCACCGGGGGACGCGGGACCGCCTTCGCAGCTACCGGCGGCTCTCTGAGGACCCGCGTTGGTCCCCGGCTACTTGTCTCCGTCGACGTGTTGCGGCACAGCGTATCCGATGAAGCCGGTAGCACGCCTCAGGATTTCAGCACGCGGGAGTGCAGCTCGGTCACCACCCGCCGGGCCGAGTCGAACGCGCCGGCCTGCCAGGTCACCAGGAAGGTCAACCAGTCGCCGGCGAAGTACACCCGCCCCTGCGGCTGGTTGAGCAGGACGTACGCCGGGATGTTGTCAGTGGTGGGCAGCGCCCAGCCGCCCTCGATGTGCGGAATCCGGTGCCAGGCAACGGAGAACGAGCTGGCCAGCTCGGTCCGGTACTTGTCGCCGTGGATCCGCACGCCCTGCGCCACCGCCCGGGCCTCCCGCTGCGCCGGCGTCAGCTGCCCGTACGCCACGGCATGCGCATCGGTGTTGTAGTAGCCGATCAGGGTGCCCCGGCGACCGTGATAGCCGTGCGAGGGATACCAGAGGTGATCCAGGTCGAGGTCCGTCTCGGTGATGCCGCCGTAGATCCGGTGATCGGTCTCCCACCAGCGGCTCCGGTACTCCAGGCCCATCTTGCCGACCGGGTGGACGTCGAAGGTGGTCAGCGCCTGCCGCACATCCGCGCCCAGGTTGTGTGGGATGCGAGCGGCGATGTGCGGCGGCATCGCGGCGATGCAGTAGTCGGCGTCGATCCGCTGCTCCCGGCCGCCGCGCGTGTACGTGACAGAAACCCCGTTGTCCCCGTTGGTGATTCCCGTGACGGCGCACCCGGTGCGCACCCGGCCCGGCCCGATCGCCCGCACCAGCGCCGCCGGGATCCGGTCCATGCCGCCGACCGGTTGGAACATCAGCATGGCCTGCTCGTACTCGAACTCGAACGAGAAATGCCGGCCGACGCCGCGGGCCAGGACGTCCGACAGCGACGGCGGCCCGGGCAGCGGAGTGCCGGCCTGGTCGAAAGCCCCCGGATCGACGGCATAGCCGCGGCGCTTGGACCCCGTGTACCTGTGCTGCGCCCCGATGTCGCCCCAGTCTTCGAGAAACGCCAGCAGCCGCTGCTTGTCGTCGCCGGTCAGCGAGCTGTCCAACGCGCCCTGGTCGGTGGCCTTGGCCAGTAGTTCACTGACGTAGCCGTACACATCGGCCTTGGCCGTGCGATAGCGGACCGGCGCGCCCATGCCCTCGTGGTAGATCAGCGCGCTGGCGTTGGTGTTGGTGAACACCTCGATCGGGATGCCCAGCTCACGGCAGTAGTCCAGGGTCACCATCCACTGCGCGATCCGGGCCGGGCCAGCGTTCATGTACTCGCCGTCGGAGAACCGGCCGACCTGGGTCTGCCCGTCCAGCTCGGTCTGCCGCGTGCCGCCGCGGACGGTGAAGTTGCGGCCGCCGGCGACGTCCCGCGCCTCAAGCACGGTGCAGTCGTAGCCGGCCTTGCCCAGCTCGTACGCGCTGGCCAGGCCGGCGATGCCGCCGCCGAGGACGACCACCTTGGCCGCCGCACGGCCGGTCAGCCGGAAGTCGGACGGCTGCGGCGGCCGGTAGTCCGCCGTGCCCATGGCCGTCGGCGCCAGCCCGAGTGCGCCCATGGTCGCGAACATCGCGCCCGCCCCGCCCGCGGCGCCGACCACGGTCAGAAAGTCACGCCTGGAGATTCCCCTCATGGGTGACACCCTCGCCAGGTCCGGCGGGATCCGGCGCAGATACCCGAGAATTGCCGGTCACTCCACCCGATCGCGCAAGTTCTCGTGCAGGGCCCCGAGTCCGTCGGCCAGCGCGGCGAAGTCCTTGCGGCTCATGCCGTCCACGAACAGCTCGCGGACCAGGGCGGCGTGCCCGGGGGCGGCCTCGCGCAGCTTGCGCCAGCCGGCCTCGGTGAGCACGGCGACGATGCCGCGCTCGTCGCTGGGGCAGCCGCAGCGCCGCACGAAGCCGGCCTTCTCCAGCTGCCCGACCTGGTAGGTGAGGCCGCTCTTGGACGTCACCGCCGCGCCGGCCAGCTCGGTCATGCGCAGCCGGCCCTCGGGCGCCTCGGCCAACCGGGCCAGCACCTCGAACTGCGGGTGCGACAGGCCGGCGTCCCGCTTGAGCTGATGGTCGACGAGCCGGTTGACGGCGGCCCCCACGGTGAGAAACTGCTTCCACGCAGTGAGTTCGCGCTCGTCGAGCCAGTTCTCATCGGCCATGTCGAACATAGTACAAATTTCAACAGAGTGCCGCTTGACGACACCGGGCCCACGGGACCACACTGGCGTACGGATACCGAATGACCGTGCGCAGAGCGAACACTGGAGTGGCTCGTGACGATCAAACGAGACCTGGTCATCGGCGGCGAGGACGTCCCGGCGCTGGACGGCCGCACGACGGAGGATCTCAACCCGTACACCGGCGAGGTGCACGCGATCGTCGCGGCGGCCGGTCCGGCCGATGTCACCCGCGCGGTGGACGCCGCCCAGCGGGCGTTCCCGGCCTGGTCGGCGACCTCACCGGCGGCCCGCCGCCGGATCTTCCTCAAGGCCGCGGACATTCTCGAGGCCAGGACGGCCGAGGCGGTGGCCGTGATGGCCGAAGAGGTCGGCGGCGTCGCCGGCTGGGCCATGTTCAACGTCGGCCTGGCGGCCGGCATCCTGCGCGACGCGGCCGCGGCCATCGGCCAGCCGCTGGGCGAGGTGCTGTCCACCGAAACCGAGGGGCAGCTGTCGCTGGCCCTGCGCGAACCGGTCGGCGTGGTGGCGGCCTTCGCCCCCTGGAACGCCCCGCTGATCCTGGGCACGCGGTCGCTGGCGGTGCCGCTGGCGGTGGGCAACACCGTCGTGCTCAAACCCAGCGAGGACGCGCCCATCGCGTGCGGCCTGTTCATCGCCGACGTGTTGCGCGAGGCCGGGCTGCCGGCCGGCGTGCTCAACGTCGTCACCAACGCGCCGGCCGACGCCGCCGAGGTCGCGCGCGCCCTGATCTCGGACAAGCGGGTCCGGGTCGTCAACTTCACCGGCTCCACCCGGGTCGGCCGCATCATCGGCACCACCGCCGCCGAGCACATCAAGCCCGCGGTGCTGGAACTGGGCGGCAAGAACGCCCTGCTGGTGCTGGACGACGCCGATATCGACTACGCCGTCGACGCCGCGGCCTTCGCCGCCTTCCACAACGCCGGCCAGATCTGCATGTCGGCCGACCGGCTGCTGGTACACCGCGCCGTGGTCGAGGAGTTCACCGAGAAACTGGCGGCCAAGGTGGCCTCGCTGCCGCATGGCGACCCGGCCGACCCGGGAACGGTGATCGGGCCGCTGATCACCGCGGGCGCCGCGCGGCGGGTGTCGGAGCTGGTGGCCGAGGCGGTCGCGGCCGGCGCGTCGCTGCGGGCCGGCGGCGGCGAGGCCGACGGGTCCCGCTACCGGGCGACCGTGCTGGCCGACGTCACCCCGGAGATGCGGATCTTCACCGAGGAGATCTTCGGGCCCGCGGTCACCGTGACCACTGTGGACGACGACGAGCAAGCCATCGCCATCGCCAACAACACCGACTACGGCCTCACCGCCGGCGTGATCACCGAGGACACCCGGCGCGGGCTGGCCGTGGCCCGGCGGCTGCGCACCGGGATCGCGCACGTCAACAACCAGACCGTGGACGACGAGCCGCAGGTGCCCTTCGGCGGCGTGAAGTCCAGCGGCTACGGTCGGTTCGGCGGCCGCTGGGGCGTGGAGGCCTTCACCGACACCCGCTGGGTGACGGTCGCCGGCCAGCACAACGGCTTCCCCTTCTAGCCTCCCCTAGAGGCGACCTCAGGGTCATTCCCGATGCGACGGCCGCCCACCCCCCGATACCGTCCGTGGGCGTCGGGACGTCGTAGGGGGAGTGGGCGGATGCACAGGGTGTTGGGGATCGCCGGCCTGGTGGTGGCCGGGGTGTGCGTGGCGTCGGGGTGCAGCCGCCTGCTGCCGCCGCAGTCGATGAGCGAGACGAAGACGCTGGACCAGTCGGTCACCTCGATCAAGCTGGACGGCCGGTCGGGCGACGTGACGGTGCGGGGGCAGGCCGGGCTGACCAAGGTGACGGTGCAGCGGACGATCAAGTACCACGACGGCACGCCCAAGCAGGACACCTACCGGGTGGACGGCGGCGTGCTGGTGCTCAGCGGCGACTGCGGCAGCAACTGCGACGTCGCCTACGACGTCACGGCGCCGGCCGGCCTGCCGGTCAGCGGCGAGACCTCGAACGGCGACGTCCAGCTGCGCAACGTCGGGGCGGTCAACGTCACCACCAGCTCGGGTGAGGTCGACCTGGCCGACGTGGCGGGCACGGTGAAGGCCGAGACCAGCAACGGCGAGATCACCGGGCGGGGGCTGCGGGGCGGGTCCGTGCAGGCGACCACCAGCAACGGCGAGATCAACCTGGCGCTGCTGGAGCCGGGCGACGTGACCGCGCGCAGCGACAACGGCGACGTCAAGCTGGCCGTGCCGACCGGCGGCTACCGGCTGACCACCCAGAACCACAACGGGCACCGCAAGATCGGCATCACCGAGGACCCGAACGGCAAGAACACCCTGGACCTGAGCACCGACAACGGCGAGATCGAGGTCGTGCCGGCCTAGGGCGTGCGCCGCCGCAGCGGCCACCAGGTGACCAGCACGAACAGGCTGAACAGGTTGAGCACCAGCCACGTCGGGTGCAGCAGCGCCCCCGGCAGCCCGGGCCAGTTCAGGTACCAGTTGGCCAGCAGATCCGGCACGATCACCGCGAAGGCCAGCGTCACGCCGTGCCGGTGGCCCAGCGCCACCAGCACCGCCGTCAGCGGATCGATCACCACCAGCGCCGTGAAGAACACCGCCAGCGGCACCGGCACGCCCGAGTAGCCGCCGGCCAGCAGGTCGATCGCGTGCGTCGTGGTGCCGATGAGAAAGCCGACCACATAACCGGCACGCACGATCCACCAGGGCACAACCCGGACATTACGCCAGGCCCGATCGGCCCGTCGCGGCGCATCCGCACGGCCGGAAACGGGCCGGGAGATGGGATTCGCGCGGTACGCCGGGTTGGGCCCGACGTACCGCGCGAAGCGTGTGGGCTAGTTCGACAGGACCGTCGGCACGTTGTAGCCCTCGACCAGCAGACGCGGGTGCGACACCGACCTGCGGGGCGCCACGCTGACCGTCCTGCTCTCGCCCGGCAGCAGCCAGAAGTAGTTGTCGCCGTACAGCGTGGGCAGCACGCGGTCCTTGCCGTTGTGCTCCCGCAGCGACAACCGAACCATGGCCGCCACCGTCTTGCCGGTGTTCTTCACGACCGCGCTGTAGGCGTTGCCGCTCTGGTTCAGCGACACCGAGACACTGGTCGCGGCGGTCTGGTTGAGGGTCCGCATGTCCGTGTCGGCCCGGTAGCGCCAGTAGGTGTTCTCCGACATCAGGTTGCCGTTGCTGTCGGTCATCCGCAGCCGCAGCAGGTGCAGCGCCGGCAGGGAGTCGGCGAACGGCACCGTGAACGACGCCGTCACCGAGGACGGCGCGATGTCGACCTTCTGGCTCTGCACCGCGCCGAGGGACTTGCCGGCCAGGTCGTACAGCTGCGCCGACACCGTGGCGCCGGACACCGCCACCGGGGTGTGGTTGAGCGCGCTGACCTTCCAGTCGACGAGGCTGGCCTGCACGTGGTGCGGCTCGCAGCCCTTGCGGGAGCCGTAGTAGCTGCCGTTGACGTCCATGTCGTAGTCGTAGGTCTGCCACACCGTGCTGTGCCAGGCCGGGTGCGACATCCACAGCAGCACGCCGCGGGCGTCGTTCCACAGCACCGCGTTCCACGCCTCGAAGATGGCGCGCATGCTCTCGTAGTTGACGAACTGCGCCTTGCGGCAGAACTCCTCCAGCGAGCTGGCCGGGCCCAGCCGGGCGGAGATCGCGTCGACGTAGGTCTGCGGCTTCTGGTTGCCGTTGGCCGACCAGTCGTGCAGGTACCACGACGGGCCGATCGGCCAGCCCGGGTCGTCCGCGCCGACGAGGTTGCGCATGGACTCGACCACGGACACGGTCGGCAGGCCGATCTCGCTCCAGAAGCCGTGCGTGACGCCGTAGTAGTTCTTCGGGTCCTGCCAGAAGTACGGGCCGTCGCCGCTGATCACGCCGCCGGCCGAGTTGCTCTGGTACATCAGGTCGCAGCTGCTGGTGACGATCTCGCGCAGCGGCGTGTCGATGGCGTCCGGCGGCGATCCCTCGTTGCAGCCGAACCACACCACGTTGCACGCGTGGTGGCGGTAGCGCAGCACGACGTCCTTGGCCTGGGCCAGGAAGATGTCGTGGTTGGCCGGGTCGGCCGAGAAGCCGTCCCAGAACTCGTTCCACAGCAACAGGCCGTACTTGTCGCAGGCCGCGAACAGCTCCTCGCGGTAGCTGCAGCCGATCCAGTTGCGGATCAGGGTGAAGTTCATGTCCCGGTGCATCGCGACCACGTTGTCCACGCGGTCCGGCGGCATCCGGCGCAGCAGCTCGTCCCAGCCCCACGCGCCGCCGCGGATGAACACCTTGACGCCGTTGACAAAAATCGTCATCGGCACCGGGGAGTTGTCCACGGCCTTGGCGTCGGTCCAGGTGTTGCCGTCGGCCGAGACCTGGATGACGAAGGTCGCCGCGTAGGCGTACTCCCAGGTCAGGTTGAGCCGGTCGAAGGTCTGCGTGGAGCCGAGGTCGACCTGGATGTACTGGTCGTCCTCCCAGGCCGAGGCCCAGCGGGTGTTGGTGTCGCCGTCGACGGCGAGACCCGGCGGCCGGCTCGGATCGTCCACAGAGGACGCGGTGGCCGGCTTGTTCAGGGCCAGGTCGGTGGTGGGCGCGGCGCTGTTGACCACGGACAGGTTGTAGAGCGAGATGCCGTAGCTGGTGGCCCGCTTGTGGCCCTGCAGCCGCACGTAGCGGGCCTGCTGCACCGGGAAGTCGACGGTCTGGTCGGCCCGGTTGTTCCTCATGGTGATCGGCAGGTTGTAGTCGTAGCTGATCTTGCGGATGCCGAACTCGACCGACCGCTTGTCGCTGGTCCTGTTGTCGACGGTGGCGGTCATCTGCAGGGTGTGCAGATTCGGGTCGCCGTACCCGTTGGGCCACCACAGCTTCGGGTTCGTCAGCTTGAGCTGCGGGTACGCCGTCGGGTCGAACTTGACGTCGACCTGCTGGCCGCCGGGCACCGAGACGGTCTTGCTCAGCTTGACGTTGTCGAAGGACGCGGCGACGGTGATCTGCTGCGAGGCCGTCGAAGCGTTGCGCACCGGCACCGTGATGGTCACCTCGGCGGCGCTGACGTCGGGCAGCTTCGGCAACACGGTGTCGATCCGCGCGTCGCCGAGCACCGCCGCGCCGGTCGAGCGCAGCCGGACGTGGTCCCAGATGCCCGCGACGCGGTCACGCACCGCCGGCATCCAGTCCCAGCCCGAGGCCGCGACCAGCGTGGGGGAGTTGGCGAAGATGCCGCCGCCGGCGTCCACGAAGGACTGGCCGGCCGGGCCCTTGTCGCCGGGGCTGCCCGGGAACGGGATCGGCGTGATCTTCACGGCCAGCACCTGGTCGCCGCTCTTGCGCAGCGCGCCCGTGACATCGAAGGCGGCGCGGCCGAACGGGTGCGACTGCGAGCCGACCGACTTGCCGTTGAGCCAGATGTCGGCCGTCTGGTTGACGCCGTCGAACTCCAGCCAGACGAAGCGGCCCGCTCCGGTGTCCACACCGGACGGAATGGAGAATGTGCGGCGGTACCACCAGGAATGCCGGGCCAGCGCCTCCGGGATGACCATGTTGTTCATACCGGACACCGGGTCCGGGAAGTGGCCCTGCTCGACCAGTGAGGCCAGCACCGTGCCGGGAACCGTCGCCGGCACCCAGTTGTCCGTGTTCACCGCCGGGCCCGACAGCGCCGCGCCGTCCTGGCTCGGGGCGAAGTCGTCCATCGTCAGCACCCAGCCGGACTCGACCGGCACCGTGCCGTCGCCGGCGACCTTGAGCGCGGGGGGAGTGCGGTGCTGCGAGGGCCAGTTGGTCCAGCCGGTCACCTGCGGGCGACTGCCCTTCGCGGTACCGTAGACCTGGAAACCGTTGAGGCCCAACGGGTTTGTCGTGGAGCGGCCGAAGGAGGTGAACCGCACCCAGCGCGCGGTCGCCGCCTGGTCCAGCGCGATCGTGTTCACCGCGCCGGTGCCGGCGGTGGTGCTGTGCACCGTCGTCCAGACCTCGCCGTCGCTCGACACGTCCAGCGCGTACGAGGTCGAGTAGCTGGTCAGGATCTCCAGGCCGCTGGTGCCGTTGCGGGACTTGGAGAAGTCGAAGGCCGGGTCGCCCTGCTTGGCGTCGAAGGTCAGCACGATCTTGCTGACCTGGCACTGGCCATGGAGGTCGACCACCATCCACTGCGGGTCGCCCTGGGCGGCGCGCCAGCCGCTGCCGCGCAGGCCGACCTGGGCCACGCCGTCGACGGCGAAGCTGCCCGGCGTCGCCGCGTAGTCGGTGGAGGACACCGTCACCGGGCGGAACTGGGCCAGGTCCGTGGGTGCTCCGCCGGGTGCCTTGGCGTCGGTTGCCGCCTCGGCCACGCCGGGCAGCGCCGCCGCCAGGCCGAATCCCGCCAGCAGGGTGACTCCCGTGGAGAGGAAGCCCCTTCTCGACAGCCCGTCTTCTTCGACCTGCGTCATGCCCAGCTCCCGTGACCGTCGCGGCGTTGACAACGTTGCCAAGACCCTGCTTCAGGGGTGAGACCAGTGTCAAGACGACAAGCAAGACAGGAAATGCGGACACCGACAACGTTGTCATCGGGCGTCCGCGGTGGGTGGCGGGGTCGGCACGGACAGCACCGACCCCGTCACCTCAGCCCGTGGTCGCGGGCTCGGGCCGCCGGAAGTGCTTGACGATCTCGTCCGTCCACTGCGTCGGGTGGACGGCGGTCGCGGCCCGGCCGGGCTGGGCGCGGGCCAGCCGGATGCCCTCCAGCAGGGCGTCGGTGGCGGTCTCGGCGTTGTACCGCTGCTGGATCCACTGCCGGCCGACGCGGCGGAACTCGTCCTTGTCGGGATGGTCGAGCAGCTCCAACGCCTTGTCGGCCAGCTCGTCGGTGGCCAGCTCGGGGACCGGCCAGGCCGCGGGCGAGGCGTACAGCTCGGCCCCACCGCCGCCGGTGTAGCCGGTGACCAGGCAGCCGGCGGCCAGGGCCTCGGCGGTGGGCAGCCCGAAGCCCTCGCCCTCGGGCGTGCTCAGGGCGATGAACACCGAGGTCTCCGACAGGACCCGGGCGACCTCCTCGTGCGAGACGCCGTTGATGTCGTGCAGCTCCACGCCCGCGCTGCGCGGGTCGGAGCGCAGCAGGCGCCGCAGCAGCGTGCTTTCCATGGGCCGCCGGCGCGACATCCACGCCACCCGGCGGACCTTGTCGGCCGGCCGGAACCGGTCGGTGTCGATGACCGGCGGCACCAGGTGCGGCTCGTACCCGGGCAGCGCCCGCCGCAGCATGTGCGCGCCGGCCTGCGACACCGTCCACAGCGCCGGCCGGGCCGCCCAGCCCGGGTACGGGTCGAGGTCGGCCGTGCCGAGGAAGGTGATGTAGTGCCCCTGCGAGTAGATCACCGAGTGCGCGCCCCGCGCCGGATCCCTGTCCGGCACGACGGCGACCTCGGGCACCACGAGCAGGTCGTCCTCGCCCAGCTCCAGGTTCATCCCGGACAGCGTGGGCACGGTGTCGTCGAACCACTTGTAGCGGAACCCCGGCGTCGGCGTCCACCGGAACGCCTCCACTCCGGCCGCGCGCAGCAGCTCCACCTGCTGGCTCAGCACCCTGATCCCGCCCAGCGGGAACTGAGTCTCCAACGCCGCGTAGACAACTCGCCCGGCCACCGCGCCTCCCCAGAAATTCAACATGCGTAGAACAACAGCATATGGGCGCGGCTCGACGGTCGAGGCATTGGGGACAAGGGCCGCCCGATCGGACAGGGGCCATGCGTGCCCGGGCTACAACCCCGGCAGCCGTCGGAACAGGCGGGCGGTGGCGGTGCCCGGGTCGGCGGTGATGAACACCACCTGCTGGTCGTCGTCGGGGACGACGAGGACGTCGCAGTTCACCCGCAGAGGGCCGAAAACGGGGTGTTCGACGGTCTTGCTGCGGTGGCCGGGGGTGCGGACGGGGTTGGTGTTCCAGATGCTGACGAACTCCTCGCTGGCCCGGAGATCGGCGAGCAGGCTGGTCAGCCGGGGGTCTCCGGGGTAGCGGGCAGCGGAGCCGCGCAGGCGGGCGACGGCGATCTCGCCGAACTCCTCGGCGTGGCTGGTGCGTTGGAGGTCGGGGTGCAGGAAGCGGCGGCGGGCGAGGTTGGGCTCGCTGCGCAGGTCGCCCAGCAGGGCCTCGGCCAGGGGATTCCAGGCGATGATCCGGTACGTGGCGTCGGTGACGACCGCGCCCGCCCCGGGGAGGCGTTTGAGCAGGTCGGCGACGTGCGGACGGACCTGGCCGGGCGGCCCGGGCGGCGGGGTGGGGACGGTGTCGGCCAGCCGGAACAGGTGCCGACGCTCGGCTTCCGGGAGTTTCAGGGCGTCGGCCAGGGCGTCGAGGATGCGTGGCGACGGGTTCGGCCCGCGGGCCTGCTCCAGCCGTGCGTAGTAGTCGACCGACATCGCGGCCAGGTCGGCGACCTCCTCGCGGCGCAGGCCGGGCGTGCGGCGGCGGCCGGCGGCGATCAGACCGACGTCGGCCGGTCGCAGGCCGGCGCGGCGGTCCTTGAGGAAACGGGCCAGCTCCTCCTTCGGCATGGTATCGATTGTGCCTGGTTACCGGCCCGTGTCGGCGGCATCGTCGAGACATGAACGCATTGGTGACCGGGGCCAACAAGGGCATCGGCAAGGAAATCGCCCGTCAGCTGGTCGCGGCCGGCCTGACCGTCCACATCGGATCTCGCGACGCGGAGCGTGGGCGGCGGGCGGTCGAGGAGATCGGCGGCGGCTGTCGGCTGCTCGTGCTCGACGTGACCTCCTCGTCCAGCATCGCCGCCGCGGCGGCGCAGGTGGAGACGCTGGATGTGCTGGTCAACAACGCCGGCATCATGGTCGACGGCGCCACGCCCTCCGAGTCGGACGTGGCGGCCTTTCGCCGTACCTACGAGACCAACGTGTTCGGTGTGCTGGCGGTGACCAACGCCTTCCTGCCGGCGTTGCGCCGGTCCTCGCATCCCCGGATCGTCAACATCTCCAGCGGCACCGCGTCCCTGGCGTGGAGCGGCGAGCGGTACGCCACCGGCGGGACCGGGGCCGCCTACCGGTCGTCGAAGGCGGCGTTGAACGCGTTGACCCTGTACTACGCGCAAGCGCTTGCCGGCTTCAAGGTCAACGCCCTGGCGCCGGGGCTGCGTCGCACGGATCTGGCCGCCCGCGCCGCCGCCAGCGACGGCGATCCGGCCGAGGCCGCGGCGGGCGCCGTGCGGTTGGCGCTGTTGCCCGACGACGGTCCCACCGGCACTTTCGTGTCGTGGGACGGAACTCCGGTCCCCTGGTGAGTCAGGCCAGCTTGGCCCAGCTGCCCGGTGCTGTTCGTCCGACGGGGTGCCCGATCGGGCCGCGATGTGGCACGGTGGCGCGGTGGCCTACGACGTGCTGTTCGAGCCGGTGTCGATTGGGCCGGTCGTCGCCCGCAACCGGTTCTTCCAGGTGCCGCACTGCAACGGCATGGGCTATCGCGATCCCGGCGCCGAGGCGGCGATGCGTGGGGTGAAGGCCGAGGGCGGCTGGGCGGTGGTGTGCACCGAGGAGACGGAGATCGATCCCTCCAGCGACATCACGCCGTCCATCGAGCTGCGGCTGTGGGACGACCGCGATGTGCCGGCGGTGGCCCGGATCGCCGACCGCATCCACGAACACGGCGCCCTGGCCGGCATCGAGCTTGTCCACAATGGACTCCACGCCGCCAACCTGACCTCGCGGATCCCGCCGATGGGGCCGAGCGCGCTGCCGGTGGTCGGCAGCATCCATCCCGTGCAGGCGCGGGCGATGACCATGGCGGACATCGCCGCGCTGCGGGAGATGCACCGCGCCGCCGTTCGGCGGGCGCTGTCGGCCGGCTACGACCTGGTCTACGTCTATGCCGCGCACGGCTACGGCATTTTGGAGCATTTCCTTTCCCCGAAACACAATCACCGCTCCGACGAGTACGGCGGCAGCCTGTGGAACCGGGCTCGGCTCCTGCGTGAGGTGTTGTCCGACACCCGGGAGTTGTGTGCCGGCAGGGCGGCCGTGGCCTGCCGGTTGGGAGTTGGCGGCGGGGCCGAGGAGACCGCGTTGTCGGCGGCGGAGACCCGGGAGGTCGTGCACTCGCTGCGTGATCTTCCAGACCTGTGGGACTTCGTGGCCGGGCCGTGGTCGTTGGACTCCAACACCTCCCGGTTCGGGCCCGAGGGCGAGCAGGAATCGGCCGTCCGTGGGCTGAAGTCGTTGACCGACAAGCCCGTTGTCGGCGTCGGCCGGTTCACCTCGCCGGACGCCATGGTGCGGCAGATCCGCGAGGGCACCCTGGACTTCATCGGCGCCGCCCGGCCGTCGATCGCCGATCCCTTCCTGCCCGCCAAGATCCGTGACGGCCGGCTGGACGAGATCCGGGAATGCATCGGCTGCAACATGTGTGTGTCGGGGGACCACACGCAGTCGCCCATCCGCTGCACCCAGAACCCCAGCATGGGCGAGGAATGGCGGCGCGGTTGGCACCCGGAGCGTATTCGTGCGGCCGATTCCGACGCCAGTGTCTTGGTCGTCGGCGCGGGTCCTGCCGGCCTTGAGGCCGCGATGTCGTTGGGGCGCAGGGGTTATCGCGTCACCTTGACCGAGCGTTCCCGTGTGCTCGGCGGTCGGGTGCGGCGGGAGGCCCTGTTGCCGGGGCTGGCGGCATGGATCCGGGTCGTCGACCACCGGGAGATGGTGCTGGCCAAGCTGGACGCCGTCGACGTGTACTTCGAGAGCACCATGACCGCCGATGACGTTCTGGAGCACGGTTTTTCGCACGTGGCCGTCGCCACCGGCTCCCGGTGGCGGGCCGACGGCGTCGGCCGGGCCCATCCGCTCGGGCTGCCCATCGACGCCGGTGCCCAGGTCCTCACCCCCGACGACATCATGTCCGGCTCACGCCCTCGCGGCCGGCAGGTCGTGATTTACGACGACGATCACTACTACCTCGGCGCCGTGCTGGCGGAGTTGTTGGCCCGCGAGGGTTTCGCCGTCGAGCTCGTCACGCCGGCACCCAGCGTCTCCGAGTGGACCGCCAACACCATGGAACTCCCCAAGATCCGCCGCCGCGTTCTGGAGGCCGGCGTCACCGTGCACACCGACCGTGCCGCCGTCTCCATCGCCGCCGAGTGTCTACGCACCGCCTGCGTTTTCACCGGCTCGCAGCGGGATCACCCCGCCTCGGCCGTCGTCCTCGTCACCGCCCGTACCCCCGTCGACCAGCTTTGTCAGGACCTGATGGCCCGTCAGGCCGAATGGTCCGACCTGCGCTCCGTCCGCGCCATCGGCGACGCCTTCGCCCCCGGCACCATCGCCGCCGCCGTGTGGGCCGGCCGCGAGTACGCCGAGACCTTGGACGCCACCGCCGTTCCCTTCCTTCGCGAGATCACGGCTCTGGGCTCCTAGTCGATCCAGCGCGGATGTTCCTTGCGGGCCCACGACAGCCGGACATATCCCGTGCGCATCCCTTCGCGGGCCAGCGGATCCCGGTAGGCCATGCGGATGTGCCCCACCACCACCGCCGCGATGGCCAGCGCCAGCCAGTCGTGCACAAAAATCGCGCTGCTGCGCGGAATCCACGTCAGCAGGCCGCCGAACCACATCAGCAGGCCCGTGAACAGCATCACCGGCACCGCCCCCGTGATCCAGGCCGCGTACAGCTTCTGCCCCGCATTGAACTTCCCCGCCGGGCGGTGCTTGACCCGCTTCACCGCCAGCCGCAGCCACTCCCCGTCGTACTTGGCGAACCTGTTGAGCCGCTTCAGCTCCGCCCGGAACTCCTTCGACAGCAGTCCCAGCAACAGCGGCACGGGCAGCAGCAGGCCCGAGAACTCGTGCACCGCCACCACCAGCAGCCTCCGCCCCACCACCTCCGCCAGCGGCCCGAAATACAGGCACGCCGCCGTGCCCAGGCACAACGCCATCAGCCACCCGGTGGTGCGGTGCACCAGCCTCGGCACCCGCCCGAACCGCCGCACCCGCTCCGGCTCGGTGTCGCCCGCGTCGCTGCCGACCGGCCCGGCGCCGGCCGTGTCAGAGCCAGCCGTCGACGTCATAGCCGTAGTCCTCCCAGTAGCCCTGCTGGACGCGATCGGTGACCGTGATTCCCGACAGCCATTTGGCCGATTTGTAGAAGTACATCGGGGCGACGTAAAGGCGGCACGGGCCGCCGCGTTCGTGGGTGAGGGGCTGGTCGCCGAGTTTGAGGGCGGCCAGCACATCGGGGCGTCGGGCCTGGTCCAGGGTGAGGCTTTCGGTGTACACGCCGTCGAAACAGGTGAAACGAACGGCCCGCGCCTGCGTCTTCACGCCGACGGCGTCGAGGAGGGCGGAAAGCGGCACGCCGGTGAAGGCGGCGTTCTCGACCTTCCAGCCGTCGGTGCACTGGACGTCGTGCACGACCCGGCGCTGGGGGAGCGTGGCGAGGTCGGCGAGGGTGAACGTCCGGGGGCGGTCGACCAGGCCGTCGATGGTCAGGCGGTAGTTGCCCTCGTTCTTGACGGGCACCGACGCGGCGACGCTGAAGTAGCGGAATCCGCCGCTGTTGGGCAGCAGTCCGGTGACGCCGACCGGGTCCGCGTCCAGCAGTTTCTGCCACCCGCCCTGCAACACGGGTGCGGCCGCGATACCGGCGGCGCCCAGCCCCAGCATCGACAGGACCACTCGGCGTCCGATCGGCTTGCCTTCGTTCTCGCTCACATGGTCAGCTTATACGCACCGGTCTGACCGGTGCGTAATACATGGGATGGTTGGCGCGATCCGTGGTGGCGAGATATTCGGGCTACGGCTCGCTGAGCTGGGTGAGATAGGCGTCGAGCTGGGCGGCGCCGGCGATGAGGTGGCGGCTGCGGGTGGTGAGACGCTCCTGCCAGGCGTCGAGGAAGGTACGCAGTGCCTCGGTGCCGCCGGCCTCGTGCAGGGAGTCGATGAACCGGGCGACGTGTCGCAGCGGATAGCCGCCTCGACGCAGCTGGCGGGCGATTTCGGCGTCACGCACCGCCTCGGGGCCGTACTCGCGATAACCGGTGGCACGATCGCGAGCGGGCCGCAGAATGCCCTCGACCTCCCACGTGCGCAGCGTCGCCGGGTGCACATCGAGCCGGCGCGCCAGTTCGCCCACCGTCAGCGGGGCTCCGCGGAAGGGTTCGGCCGCGGAGAGCGCGTTGAGGGCGTCGGCGACCTCGGTGCGAGTGCTGCGCTCCGCGCCGAGGGTCACGTGCGCGTCATCGATCAGCCGGTACGCGGACTCGGTGTCACCGCGATTGATCGCGCGCATGATCTCCAGCGCCGGCTGATGCCCGTGCCCTCGCCGCAGCGCGAGGAAGGCACGCAGCGCTTGCGCGTGGAGGGCCGTGTACCGCCGGTGCCCCGTCTCGCTGCGCTCGGTCGGCGGAAGGACGCCGGCATCGTCGTAGTTGCGGATGGCCTGGGTGGACAATCCGTGCTCACGGGCCAGGTCGACGGGGCGCAGGCTGCACCTCCCTTTGAGGTTTTGGGTCACTGGGCCCAGCTGAGCGTCGGTTAAAGCTCAATCGAATCTTCAACGATAGCGTCAAGGGCAGTTCCGGATGGGGAGGATGTTCATGTCTACTGCCGCACCGCTGCACGGGATCGGCCGCCAACTCGACACCCCGGCCGCCCTGGCCCGGACGATCGACGAGCTGCTCGCCACCCGGCCCGAGGCGCCGGTGGTGGTGGCGCTGGGTGAGCCGACGCACGGCGTGAAGGCGTTCCCGTTGCTGCGTAACGACATGCTCGCCCGTCTCGTCGAGCGGGGGTTTCGGTCGATCGCCCTGGAGAGTGACTTCTTCGCGGGGTCGGTCGTGGATGCCTACGTGAACGGGGGCGAGGGGGAGATCGAGGAGGTCCTGGCGACCGGGTTCAGCCACGGATTCGGTGCGGTGCCAGGAAACCGGGAGCTGGTGGAGTGGCTGAGGGCGCACAACGCCGGGCGTGCGGAGGGCGAGCGGGTTCGTTTCTACGGGTTTGACGCGCCGACGGAGACCGGGGCGGCGCCCAGTCCGCGGCGATGGCTGGTGGGGGTCAAGGACTACCTGCCGGCGGGGCTGCACCCGGAGTCGTCACGCGAGCTCGAAGGCCTGCTGGGTGACGACGGGGACTGGACGAACCCGGCGGCCATGTATGACCCGGGGGCGTCGATCGGGGACTCGGACAGGGTGCGCGCACTGCGGATCATCGCCGACGACCTGGCCAGCGCGCTTCGCCGCGCGGCACCGAGTCTGCTGCGCGGGGGCTACAGCGAGGCGGTGGGGTGGGTGCGGACGGCGCAGGCGTTGTTGAGATATCACGCCGCGATGGCCCGGACGGCGCCGGATCGGGTGGGGGTGCTGATGAGCCTGCGGACGGAGATGATGGCGGACAACCTGCGGGCGATGGTGGAGCGGGAGCGGCATCGGGGGCCGAGCCTGGTGTTTGCCCACAACATGCATCTGAGGCGCGGGCAGTCGACGCTGGTGTTCGGGGCGGAGAAGGCGACGTGGGGGAGTGCGGGGGCGCTGCTGGCGAGGGACCTGGGCGAGCGGTACGTGTTTGTGGCCAGCGACGGGAGTCCGAGCACCGAGGAGGGGACGCTGCAGGGGGCGCTGGCCTCGGCCACGGAGGGGCGAACGCTGTTCCCGGCGGAAGAAGCCCGAGCGGCGCTGCCCGAAGGGATGCGCACGGGAGAAGCGATGGTGCGCGGGCATATCCCGTTGACACGGGAGGATCTGGACGGGGCGGATGCGGTTGTGTTCATCACGGACACGGACGGGAAGCAGCACCAGTACTGGTAGCTAGCGGACGCGAAGGCCGCGGAGGATGACGGCGGTGGGCTTGTCCAGGAGGGAGAGGTCGGTGCGGGGGTCGGCGGGGTAGACGACGGCATCGGCGGGGGAGCCGGGGGTGAGGCCGCCGAGGCCGAGGAACGAGCGAGCGGACCAGGAGGCGGCGGCGAGGGCGTCGTGGGGGCGCAGGCCGGCGTGGACGAGGGCGAAGATCTCGTCGGAGATGCGGCCGTGGGGACGGGAATCGGTGCCGGCGAGGACGGTGACGCCGGCTTCGACGGCGGCGCAGGTCAGAGGGCCGTGGGCCTCGGCGCCGTTGAGGTACCAGTCGCGGCGGGGGCTGGGCTCGGCGGCACGGACCCGGTCGAGGCCGGAGGTGATGATGGAGAGGGTGGGCGTGAGGACGCTGCCCTGGGCGGCCATGGTGTGCAGGGCAGCGGGGTCGAGGCACATGCCGTGCTCGATGGAGTCGACCCCGGCGGCGACAGCGGCGAGACCGCCGGCGGCCTGCTGGGTGTGGGCGGCGACGCGGCCGCCGACGGCGTGCACGGCGTCGACGACGGTGCGGAGCACGGCGACGGGAACGACCTCGTCGTCGGGACCCCAGTCGGTGATGACCTTGGCCCAGCCGGTGCGGGCGGCCTGCGCGCCGGCGACGGCGGGCATCTCGGCGTGGGAGACGCGACGGCCCCAGCCGTCGAAGAACTGGCCGTGCTGCGCCAGCCAAGGGCCGGCATGCCAGGCCCGTGGCACGTCGGGATCCTGGCCGAACCACGAGGGCGGGTCGCCGGCGAGGCCGGGGGCGCGGATGGCGGTGACGCCGGCGTCGACGTGCCGGTGCAGGTCCTCCCGCAGCACCGCCTCGTCGAGCGGGTCGCCGGGGTTCTCCGCGCCGGGATGGGTGTGCGAGTCGACGAGACCGGGCAGCAGCCAGCCCTCGACGAGCTCGGCGTTGGGGGCCGGATCGGTGGTCCACCGGTCGCCGTCGGCGTAGAGGTCGACGACCTCGCCGCTGGGCAGGGCGTAACCGCGGACGCGGATCACGCGGTCCTCCTGGCGGTGAGCAGCAGCATGCCGGCCGGGCTGCGGAGGTCGACCAGGTCGAGGCCGGCGGCGGAGAGCCAGGACATCAGCTCGGACGTGGTGAAGGAGCGCACGCCGAAGGTGTTCTCGTGCTGCTGCTGGAAATACCGGTAGGTGGGGCGTTCGGCCTGCCGGTAGGTGAAGGTGGTGAAGAGGCCGCCGGGACGCAGGCAGCGGGCGACCTCGCGCAGGACCTCGCGGGGTTCGGGCAGCAACTGCAAGGCGTTGGAGCAGTTGACGGCCCCTAACGAGCCGGTGGCAAAGGGAAGTCGCAGCGCGGTGCCGCGCACGATCCGTATGCCGGGAATGTCGGCGCGAATGGCGTCGATCATGGGGACGCTCAGGTCCAGGCCGACGACCCGGTCCAGGCCTAGGTGGTCGATGAGGGTGCGGGTCCACCGGCCGGCGCCGCAGGCGAGGTCCAGCAGCGGCGCGTGCGCGGCGGTCAGGTGCGCTCGCAGGTAGTCGTCCTCGGCCTCGGGGGTCAGGGCGTTCTCCCAGTTGTCGCCCATGATCGCCAGGAACGAGGTCCGCGTGTGGTCCTCGTACCTCGGCACGTGCAGCGGGTCCTGGAGGAAGAACTGGCCGAGGCCGCCTCCTGGGGCGCGAGAGGCCGGCCCGAGGTCGAGGTAGCCGCCGGCGTCGGGATAGGCGTGGCCGCACGTGGTGCACTCGACGCCGTCGGTTGCCGTGGTCAGTGGCCCGAGGCAGGCTGGGCAGGCGAGGATGTCGATGAGGTCAGACACGGGTGTTCCGTTCCACGTGGTGATCGGCCTTGGCGCCCATGAAGGCGAGCAGCGAGGTGGTCTCGGCGTCCCAGATGGCCCGCACGGTCTCGGCGTCCCACCGGCCCTCGTCCCGCCAGCGGCGGTCCAGCTCGCGCTCGGCCTCGCTGAGCTCCCACAACGCGGGCGTGGGCCAGGAGCGGCCGATCCGGTCGGGGTCGGGGTCGGCCAGACAGCGCTCCAGCCGTTGCCGGTCCTCGTCGGACAAGCCAGTGGTCGCGGCCAGCACGGCGTCGGCATGTTCACGGAAGTGCGCGCCGAGGAAGGCCAAGGCCAGCAGGACGGATTCGGGCTGGTCGGCGCCGACGGCGTGGAGAATCTCCGGCAGCCGCGGGGAAACGGCGTCGTGCGAGGTCTCGGCCAGGATGCCGAGCAGGATCAAGGCCCGCGCGTGCCCCGGATCGGACGGAATGCGCTGTGCCGCAACGACAAGCCCGTCGATGACGTCGTCGAACGTCGGGCCGGGCCCGGCGATCTGCGCGGCGAAGTACCGGTAGGACTCGGCGGTTCCCGGCGCGGCGGCGAGCAACTCCGCCTGACGGGCCCGTTCGGCGGGATCGTCGCGAAACAGGGTGGCGCCGCGCGATGCGGACTCCGCGGCCATCAGGCCGGGATCGGTGGGGGTGTGAGCGTCCCCGTCTTCCGGCGCGGGAGAGTTGACGACCTGGAACATCTCCTCGAAGCCACCGGGCGTGATGAGCATGAGGTAGTGCGCCTGTTCGGAGATCACCGCGAAGCGATGGGCCTTGTGCCGCGGCAGGAACGCCGATTCACCGGCCTTCAACACGCCGTCGCGGCCGCCGACCGTGTACTCGAGTTCGCCCGCTAACACCATGAGGGTCTCGTCCTCGCGGGAATGGACGTGCGGCGGCGTGGAGTAGCCGCGTTGGGCCCGCTGCTCGACGACGCTCACCGCGCCGTCGGTGTCCCCGGCGGTGACCCGGATCGACATCAGGCCGCCGAGGTGCCACAGCTGGCGCGGCAGTTCCGAGGTGCGCCGGGCCAGCAGACCGGGTGGGATCGACATGGCATCCACACTAGCGACCGCGCAACGCCGGCAAGGCCGATTGACGACGAAGGGCTGGTCCACAGGGGACGGTCAGAGCCCGATCCGCTCGATCCGGTAGCCGTCCGGGTAGCTCGGGGTCACCAGTTTGTCCTGGTAGAGCGGGGTTTTCCGGACGGGCAGCCAGCGGACTACCCCACCCCGTGCCTTGAACGCAACCCGCCCCGCGCGGACCGCCCACGCGGGCACCGGACCGACCCCCAGCGCCGCCCGCACCCGGTCGTCCAACAGCGCGTTGGCCATCGTGTCGGCGAAGCGGCGGCCGGCCGCCGCGAGGGGACGGGGCAGCCATGCCGCGAACAGCGTGGTCAACTCGGTGCGGGTGGCGTCCCACTGCCGCTGATTCTCCGCGGTGTAGGCAAAATGTTCCCGTTCGTACGTGTCGAACCACGCCTCGAATGCTCGCAGCGTCGCCGGCACGTCCCGCACGCCCATCAGCCGCCCCAGCTCCTGGTAGAAGCGGAACGTCGCGGTGCGCTCGTGGCAGCAGATCGGGCGCCACGCGTACTCGTCGAGCCAACGCAGCACCGGAATCACGAATGTGCCCAGCACGTAGACGAATTCGTGGTTGGCGATTCGCCACGGCTGCTGCGGCGTGCTGGCCTGCCGCGTCGCCGCCCCGTGCACGCGCCGCATCTGTCGCACCGCGGCCAGCCCTCGCTCGTGCTCGAAGCCGTGCAGGATGACCTCGAAGAGCAGGATGGCGGTGTTGTCCAGGCGCCGCTGGGTGTGCCCGGTCATCCGGCCGGTGCGGTCCAGCAGCGCGCTGATGCCCGGCACCGCGAAGGTGCGGTAGAAGCCCAGTTGGATGCCCATGGTCATGTCCCATGGGAACTCCAGCAGCGCCATGTCACGGTAGATGCGGTGGTAGTCGCGGTCCGGGTCGAGCCGCCGGAACTCGCGCAGCCGGTCGTACCGCCCCATCGACGCCTTCGCTAGCCCAAGGACGGGGCGATCTTGCCGACCAGCTCGTACGAGCGGCGGCGGGCCGCGTGCTCGTACACCGGCGTGGTCAGCATGAGCTCCGTCGTGCCGGTCTCCGCCAGCACAGCCTGCAACAGCTCCCGGACGGTGTCGGGCGATCCGACCAGCACTCCACCCGATCGGACGGCGATCTCCGCCCGGTCGTCGTCGGTGTACGGATACGCGGCGGCCTCGGCCGGGCTCGGCAGCTGAATGCGCTTGCCACGGACCCGGCTGAGCACCTTCAACCGGGTGGAACCGGCCAGGTACTCGGCCTCCTCGTCGGTGTCGGCGACGATCGCCGAGACGCTGACCAGGGTCCGCGGCCCGTGGTACCGGCCGAGCGCGTCGACGGCGTCGGCCGGTTTGAGGTGGTGCGCGTAGGCGTAGCCGAGGCCGAGCGTCCCGGCCAGGGCAGCGCTGTGGCCGCTGGATCCGAGCAGCCAGACCTCCGGCACGTTGCCCACGGCCGGCACCGCGCGGATCCGTTCCCCGGCCGCCGAGAAGTACCGCAGCAGCTCGGCGACCTGCTCCTCGAACGTCTTCAGGGTCCGTTCCCGCTCGCTGCGGACGGCGTCGGCGGCGTGCTGGGGGCCGCCGAGGGCACGGCCGACGCCCAGGTCGATCCGCCCGGGATGGAAGGCCTCCAGCGTGCCGAACTGCTCCGCCACGACGATCGGCGCGTGGTTGGGCAGCAGCACCCCGCCGGCGCCGACCCGGATCCGCTCGGTGGCGGCGGCGATCCGTCCGGCCACGACCGCGGGCGCGGAGCTGGCGACGCCGCGCATGCTGTGGTGCTCGGGCACCCAGTAGCGGTGAAACCCCAGCTCGTCAGCGAGAACGGCGAGGTCGAGCGTGTTTCGGAGCGCCTCGCGGGCGGTGCTGCCGCGCACGATCGGGGACGTGTCCAGCACGGAGACGCGCACGCCCATGATCGTGGTCCTTCCTCAGCCGGTCGCCGTCCCGGGCTGAGCCTGCCACTCGGCGACGCGCGGCCGGTCACGGGGCTTCGTCGTCGGCGGCGATGAGGGCCTTGGCCAGGGCACGCATCATCGAGGCCTGCTCACGAGCGCTGCGGGCGTTGACCGCGCCGCGCTGTGCCATCTTTGTGACGCCGGAGTCGCGCATGGCCTGCTGGAGCTCCTGGGTGGCGGCGCGCAGCTCGGACTGGGCGGCCTCGTTGGCGGCAAGCGTTTGCGCCAGCTTGGCGGCCTGCGCCGTGAGCTCGCGGTCGACCTCGGCCGGGATCTCGGCGTCGGTGAAGTAACCGACCTGGACCTGGAAGAAGGAGGCGACGGCCTGGAGGGTGCGCAGCGTGGGGTTCTGCTTGATGCCGCGGCGCAGCTCGGACAGGTGCGACTCGGACAGCTCGAAGCCGGCGGCCTTGGCCGCGGTCACGACCTCGCGGTTGGTGTAGGCCCGCTCGGGCGCGGCCACGGGTCTGCGGACGTCGAAGAGCCGGTTGAGCCGGTCGCTCAGCGTGGAGTGGTTCGGCTCGCGCTCGCTGTCCATGTCTCCGCTCTCCCCAGTCGGCGTTGCGTAACCAGCATGCCATGTCGTTGACATGCGAACCAGCGTCACCAGGTGCTAGGCCCATTCGATTCACTTCACCTCAGCGTAGCGAGCTGACTAATTCGTGCTGTACGGTTTCGCTGAAGCGGCGAAGCCATCGTCGCGGACCTGAGTTGGCTGCGCGGGGGAGGGTGGCCGATCCGGCGCTCTAGGGGTGCGCCGGATCGGCTGCCCCATACCGGCACGGGGTATGTGCGACGGCGTGACCCGGGTGCGCGGCTGCTGACGGTGTTCGCCGTGCTGGCCGGGGTGTTCCTCATGCACGGCCTGTCGGCGCAGGACTGCTCCACCGTCATGCCGGCGATGGGGGCCGTGGCCCACACGGGCATGGACATGGGGTCCGGCCACGGCGGCGTGTGCGTGTTCACCACGCCGTCCCGCGACCACCTGCCGATCCTGGCCCTGGTGCTGCTGTTCGTCGCCGTTCTGCTGACGGTGCTGTGGCGGCCGCTGCTGGTCGCCGGCCCGAGTCGTCGTGGGCCGCCGCTGTTCGGCGCCCGGCTGTTGACCGTGGTGTGTGTCTCCCGGACCTGACGGACGCTCGCGTTGAGCCGTCCTGTTCACGTGACCCGGAAAGACAATCCCATGTTCACGATCACGCGCGCCCTGGCGGCCGTAGCCGCCGCCGGGTTGTTGACCGCTGCCTGCGGCAGCACCCCGATATCGAGCCGTCCATGCCCCGATGAGGTGCTGAGCCGCCCGGTCACCGTCCCGGGCGATGCAACGAAAACCGCCTTGCCTGCGCCCGGTGCGACAACATCGGTGGGTGGTTTCACCCTGACCGTGGGCGGCAAGGTCATGGCCGGCATGAGTCACGAGCTCACGGTCGACGTCAGCAAGGCCGGCCGGCCGGTCACCGATCTCCAGCCGTACCTTGACACGGATGCGCACTTGACGGCGTTCCACGCGACGAATCTCGCCTTCGCTCACCTGCACCCGCAGGGCAAGACGGGGTCGAAGCTCACGTTCGAGGCGATGCTGCCCCAGCCCGGCGACTGGCGCCTGTTCATCCAGTTCCAGACCGACAACGTGCGCCACACCGCCGCGGTGACGATCTCCGCGGCCTGACTGATGCAGGGAAGGACGCCTTACCCGCGTTCAACGAGGGTAAGGCGTCCTTCCCTGCATAAACGGGGGGTCAGTGGAAGCGGCGGAGGCGGAGGCTGTTGGTGACGACGAAGACGGAGGAGAAGGCCATGGCGGCGCCGGCGATCATGGGGTTGAGCAGGCCGAGGGCGGCCAGGGGCAGGGCGGCCACGTTGTAGGCGAAGGCCCAGAACAGGTTGCCCCGGATGGTGCCCAAGGTCTTGCGGGACAACCGGATGGCGTCGACGGCGGCCCGGAGGTCGCCGCGCACCAGGGTGAGGTCGCTGGCCTCGATGGCGACGTCGGCGCCGGTGCCCATGGCCAGCCCCAGGTCGGCGCGGGCCAGGGCGGCGGCGTCGTTCACGCCGTCGCCGACCATGGCGACCACACGGCCCTCGCGCTGGAGACGGGCCACGGCCTCGACCTTGTCGGCCGGCAGCACCTCGGCGATGACGTCGTCGATGCCGACCTCGGCGGCGACGGCGCGAGCGGCGGAGGCGTTGTCGCCCGTGAGCAGAACCGGCTTGAGCCCCAACGACTTCAGCCCGGCGACGGCCTCGGCCGAGGTCGGCTTCACCGTGTCGGCGACGACCAGGACCGCCCGCGCGGAGCCGTCCCACGCCACCGCGACCGCCGTGCGGCCGGCCTTCTCGGCGGCCTGCTTGGCCGCCGACAGCGAGCCGTCCAGGTGCAGACCCCACTGCGCCAGCAGCCGATCCCGGCCGACCAGCACCGCCTTGCCCTCGACAAGGCCTTGCACGCCAAGGCCTTCCTCGTTGCGGAACTCCTCGACGGCCGGCAGCTCGCCGACCCGGTCCATCGCCCCGGCGGCGATGGCCTTGGCGATCGGGTGCTCCGAGGCGTGCTCCAACGCGCCGGCCAGCCGGAGCACCTCCTCCACGGCGACACCCTCGGCCACGTGCACGTCGACCAGGCTCATCCGGCCCTCGGTGACGGTGCCGGTCTTGTCCAGCACCACCGTGTCCACCCGCCGGGTGGACTCCAGCACCTCCGGGCCCTTGATCAGGATGCCCAGCTGCGCCCCGCGACCGGTGCCCACCAGCAACGCGGTCGGCGTGGCCAGGCCCAGCGCGCACGGGCAGGCGATGATCAGCACCGCGACGGCGGCGGTGAACGCGGCCTCGGCGGCGTTGCCGGTGGCCAGCCAGGTGATCAACGTGCCCAGCGCCAGCATGATCACCACCGGCACGAACACCGCGGACACCCGGTCGGCCAGGCGCTGCACGGCGGCCTTGCCGTTCTGCGCGTCCTCGACCAGCCGCGCCATCTGCGCCAACTGCGTGTCGCCGCCGACCCGGGTCGCACGGACCACGAGCCGCCCGCCGGCGTTGACCGTCGCGCCGACCACGGCGTCGCCGTTGCGCACCTCGGCCGGCACCGACTCGCCGGTCAGCATGCTCATGTCGACGGCCGAGCTGCCCTCGGCGATCACGCCGTCGGTGGCGATCTTCTCGCCGGGACGGACCACGAACTCGTCGCCGACCCTCAGCTCTGTCAAGGGAATCCGGCGCTCGCGGCCGTCACGCAGCACGGCGACGTCCTTGGCGCCGAGCTCCAGCAGCGCACGCAGGGCGGCCCCGGAGCGGCGCTTGGACCGGGCCTCGAAGTACCGGCCAGCCAGGATGAAGACGGTGACGCCGGCGGCGACCTCGAAGTAGACGTCCATGCCGGACATCGAGGCCATGCCGGTCGACGCCATGGCGGCGTCACCGAAGAACAACGCGTACAGCGACCACAGGTAGGCGGCGCCGACGCCCATGGAGATCAGCGTGTCCATGGTGGCCGCGCCATGCACAAGGTTCGTCCAGGCGGCGCGGTGGAACGGCAGCGCGCCCCAGACCACGACCGGGCTGGCCAGCGTCAACGCCAGCCACTGCCAGTTCGTGAACTGCAACGCCGGGATCATCGACAGCAGAACCACCGGCACGGCCAGCACGGCCGACACGATCAGCCGCTGCCGCAGCGGATCGTGTTCGTCAGAAGCGGCGGGCTTCTCGGCCGGCAGTTCGGCGGTGTAGCCGGCGGCCTCGACGACCTGCACCAGGTCCGCGGGCGCCAGCGTGCCCGGGAAGCTGACCTTGGCCTTCTCGGTGGCGTAGTTGACGGTGGCGGTGACGCCGTCCACCTTGTTGAGCTTGCGTTCGATGCGGTTCGCGCAGGAGGCGCAGGTCATGCCGCCGATGGACAGCTCGACCTCGTGCCGGGCGAGCTGGGTCGCGGATGTCATCGAGGCTCCTCCATGGAGAGTGGGTGGCCCGCCGCCTCCACGCCGACGGGCCGGGGTGTCAGCCGACCAGCTCGTAGCCGGCCTCCTCGACGGCGGCGCGAATGTCCGCCGCTGACACGTCGCCGTCGCTGACCACGGTCAGCCGGCCGGTGGCCAGGTCGACGTCCACCTTCTGCACGCCGCTCACCTCGCTGACCTCCTCGGTCACCGAGCTGACGCAGTGGCCGCAGGTCATGCCCTGGACGGTGTAGGTGTTCTCGGCCATGGGGTGTGCTTCTCCTCGGGGATGAGAGTTGACGTCAGGAGCGGACCAGCCGGGCGATCGCGTCGCCTGCCTCCTTGATCTTCTCGTCGGCGCTCGCGCCGCCCTCGGCGATGGCGTCGGTGACGCAGTGCCGGAGGTGCTCGTCGAGCAGCGACAGGGACACCGCCTGCAACGCCCTGGTCGCGGCGGAGATCTGCGTCAGGATGTCGATGCAGTACTTGTCCTCGTCGATCATGCGCTGAAGCCCGCGGACCTGACCTTCGATCCGGCGCAGGCGACGCAGGTGCGCCTCTTTGCTGTCGGCGTAACCGTGCATCGTCGTCCTCCTGTGGTCGGGTGGCCCACGACGCGGCCTGGGGCGGGGGAGTCGCGGGCTCGTCCCTCCTTTATACCCCTAGGGGGTAGCGGTACGCGAATTTGGGCGGCCGGCATCACCCGAAGGAGTTGACGGTCAGGACTTCGTGGCGACCAGGGCCAGCGCCGGCCCGTGCGGGTGATCGGGGGTGTCGAAGGAGACGGCCTTCACCTGCCAGCCGAAGTGCGCCAGGGCGGCCAGCAGGTCCTTGCGGGACAACCAGTTGCTGTGCGGGGCGCTGCCGCCGCAGAAACCCTTCAGCTGTAAGGCGCTCTCGTACTCGAACCGGTGCAGGGTGTGCTCGAAGCCCTCGTGCGACGACGTCTCGGCGGTGGTGAAGCGCGGCGACAGCAACTCGCTGGACCGGACGATTTCCTCGTCGTGGTAATGGGTCCAGAGGAAGAGCCGCGAACCGGCGCGAGCGGTCAGCGCGATGGTCTCGACCGGATTGCGCATGTGGTAGAGCACGCCGCTGGCGAACACCAGGTCGAAGCGGTCGGCGTGGTCCCGCAAGTACGCCATGAAATCGCCCAGCACGAACCGCGCCGCCGGCATGCCGAGAAGTTCCTTGGCGATCAGGCACTTCAGGTAGGCCCGGGTCTGCGACTCGATGGCCAGCACGGACGACGCGCCGGCCCGGGACAGCATGTGCGTGTGCCCGCCCTCCAACGGCCCCAGCTCCAGCACGCTGGCCCCGGTCACGCCGCCGAGCTGGTCAAGGGCCCACTCCACCCGGTCGTCGGCGAACAGCGGGATGGGCCCAGCCGAGACGCCCGGCACCTGCGAGGACCATTCGCCGGCGAAGACGTCCACGGCGTTCTGCGGCGACGGCGCCGACGTCACGTACTCGTCGAGGATCGATGGCTGGGCAGCGGGTTCCGGTTGCCGGCGGAGCCGCGACAGGAGGGTGCGCACGGGTGCACGGTAATTGACCGGCGGCGGCCGCGAGGCCCGGCTACGCTGCTGGCGGTGTCAGCGAAGTTGAGTGCGGCGGCCGCCGCGTTGCAGGCGTTGTCCAACCCGACCCGGTTGGCCATCCTGGCCGCGATCGCCGACCGCAACCAGCGGCGGGCCCCGGTGGTGCTGGGCGAGCTGGGCTTCGACCTGCGGGTGGTGGCCAAGGAGGTCGGCCGCCTGACCGAGGCAGGCCTGCTGTCCAAGGTGCGCGGCCAGTTCATCGCCGACCTGTCGCCGCTGGGTGGGCTGGCCGAGGCGGTGGTGGAGGCGACGGCGCTGGCCCGGGCCATCCCGCCGGACTCGCCCCTGCGCCGATACCTCGTGCACGGGCGCATCGAGGCCCTGCCCAAGCGACCGGCCGACCTCGACGCCATGGCGGCCGTGCTGTGCACGCTGCTGCCGAACGACCGCACGCTGACCGAGGCCGAGGTCAACGACCACCTGGCCCAGGCCGGTGACGACGTGGCCGGGCTGCGCCGCCTGCTGGTGGACCTGCATTTCGTGCGGCGCAACGGCTCGGCCGAGTACGAGGTGATCGAGCACCCGGTGGACATCCACTCATAGGACAATTCTGTCGCCGAAAACAATTCGACGCGGACAGAAGTGTCCGGTCGAACGACGGGCCACTCGACCAGGTGAAATCGATTCCGCGCGCAATTCCTTTCGTCCGGTTCGGCGGGTAGTCTCGGTGGCCGGAATCCCGCGGAATCGGACGGTGAGATGACACCCGGCTTACGACACCAGGGTTGTCTGTACGGCAGCGACGCCGAGTTCGTCGCGATGGCGGTCCCGTTCGCCCGCGACGGCCTGGCCCGCGGCGAACCGGTGCTGGTGGCCACCACCTCGGCCAACCTGGAGCTGCTGCGGGACGCGATGGGGCCGGAGGCCGACGGCGTCGACTACGCCGAGGCGGCGTACTTCGGCCGCCGTCCGCCGCAGCGGGCAGCGGCGATCCACCGGTACTGGGCCAAACACGGCGGCGCCGTGGTGCGGGTCATCGCCGAGCCGGTGTGGACCGGCCGCTCCCGCCGCGAGGTCGAGGCCTGGCAGCGCATGGAGGCCGGCGTCAACGTGGTGCTGGCCGACGCCGACATCCGGCTGATCTGCCCGTACGACACCAGGATCGTCGAGCCGGCCATCGTCGACGACGCCCGCCGCACCCACCCGGAGCTCGTCACGGGCAGCGAGGGGCGGCCGTCGCCGGAGTTCATGGCGCCGGCCGACTTCGTCCGCAGCCACACGACGACCGGCGCGGTGGCGGTGGCCGGCGACTTCTTCCGTTTCGACGGCGATCTCGGGGCCGTGCGGCGCTACGTGCTGGACAAGGCCACCCCGCTGCTGCCGGACGAGGACGCCGTCGCCACGTTCGGCATCGCCGTGGGGGAGTCGATCACCTATCTGCTCCGGCACGGCATCGCCCGGGTGTCGGTGTGGGTGCGGCCGACCGGCGGCCGGGTGGTCTGCACCCTGCGCGGCGACCGGCCGCTGGCCGTGCACCCGTTCGTCGGCTTCCGCCCGCCGGGGCAGGAACTGGCCGACGGCGACGGGCTGTGGCTGACCAACCAGATCTGCGAGTGGCTGGACGTCAGCTCGGACGCCACCGGCTGCACCGTCGAGCTGGCCGTGCCCGGTCAGCGCGCCGCGGAGGCCTTCGGTGCCTGACCGGTCACCGCAGGTCGACCTCGCCGAACCGCTCCTGGATCCGACGCAGCTCCCGCAGCCGCGGCTCGGTCTCGCCGCCGGCCCAGCGGCTCACGGTCTTGGCCGACACGCCCAGCTGCCGGGCCGCGGTCTCCCGGCTGATTCCCTCGCGCCGCAACACATCGGTGATCCAGTCGGCGAAGGTGCCCTGCACCGGAACCGGCTCCGCCACCGTCCGCAGCACGTCGAACTCGACGTAGTCGGGGTAGGTGCGGCAGGAGATCTGGATCGCGCCGGACGGCCCGGCGGCGTCCAGCATGGCCCGGAACACCGCGTTCGACACCTCGCGGCCGTCGGCTTCGGCCAGCGGCGCATCCGCCGCGCACTGCCGGATGAACTCGCGGATCTCCGGCACCGCACCGGGTCGGGCGGCGAACACGCGCGTGCGCACGTCGACCGGGAGCACCTCGATCGGTTCCACGCCTGCCGCCTCTCACCAGCCGTCCCCGGATTTTCGCCGATGGCGGCCGGTTCCACCAGTATCCTTGCGCGGGCCGGAGGTGGCCGATGAGCGAGCTGCACATCCTGTGGATCAACGGCGGGCTCGGCTGCGACGGCGACTCCGTCGCGCTGACCGCCGCCACCCAGCCCAGCATCGAGGAGATCGTGCTCGGCGGCCTGCCCGGGCTGCCCCGCATCGCCATGCACTGGCCGATGCTCTCCTACGACAGCGGCCCGGACTTCATGCGCTGGTGGCATATGGCCGCCCGCGGCGAGCTGGACCCGTTCGTGCTGGTCGTGGAGGGTCCGTGGCCGACGAGACGAACAAGGCCGAGGGCTACTGGACCGGCTTCGGCACCGATCCCGACACCGGCCAGCCGATCACCGCCAGCGAGTGGCTGGATCGCCTGGCCCCCAAGGCCTGGGCCGTGCTGGCGGCCGGCACGTGCGCGGCGTACGGCGGCATCCACGCCATGGCCGGCAATCCGACCGGGGCGATGGGCGTGCCCGACTACCTGGGCTGGGAGTGGAAATCCCGGGCCGGCATCCCAATCGTCTGCGTGCCTGGCTGCCCGGTGCAGCCCGACAACCTGTCCGAGACGTTGCTGCATCTGCTCTACCAGTACGGCGCTCCCACGCCCGAGCTGCCGCTGGACGAGGCGCTGCGGCCGAAGTGGCTGTTCGAGACGACCGTGCACGACGGCTGCGACCGGGCCAGCTACTTCGAGCAGGACGAGTACGCCGAACAGCACGGATCCCCGCGCTGCCTGGTGAAACTGGGCTGCTGGGGCCAGGTCGTGCGGTGCAACGTGGCGAAACGGGGCTGGATCAACGGGGTCGGCGGCTGCCCCAACGTGGGCGGCATCTGCATCGGCTGCACCATGCCCGGCTTCCCGGACAAGTTCATGCCGTTCATGGAGCCGCCGGCCGGCGGCAGCCGGACGACACATCTGTCCGGCTCGGTGATCCGGGTCCTGCGCTCGATCCGCACGCGCTGAGGGGCGCACCGTGGGGGACCGAGAACTCCGGTCCCCCACGGGCCTTTCAGGAGAGGGCTTGGGTCGGCGGCAGCTTCGCGGCGCGCATCGCCGGATACGCCCCGGCGACCGCCCCGACCAGCGCCGACACCGCGACGCCGCCCAGCAGGGCCGGCACCGGCAGCACCGCGGGCCAGCCCTGAGACAGCGCGTAACCGGCGGTGACGAGCACCCCGATCAGCACGCCGACCAGGCCCCCGAGCCCGGCCAGCAGCACCGATTCGGCCAGGAACTGGCCCCGGACCTGCCGTCTGGTCGCGCCGAGGGCCCGCCGCAGGCCGATCTCACGGCGGCGCTCCAGCACGGAGATGACCATGGTGTTGGCCACTCCGACCCCGCCGACCAGCAGCGCGACGCCGCCGAGCCCGAGGAACAGCGCGCTGTACGTGCTCTGCGTCAGCTCCTGCGCGGCCAGCACGTCGGACGGGCGCTGCACGGCGACCTCGTTGGGGGCCTTGGGATTGATGGTCGCCCCGAGCACCGCCTGCACGTCGCTGACGGCGGATTCCTGTGCCGTCACGTAAACCGTGCTGGGGTGGCCGTCGAAGCCGAGCAGCTGCTGCGCGACGTCCCAGCCGACGAGTGCCGCCCGCTCGATCTCCGGGGCCAGCGGCATGGCGTCGAGCACGCCGGCGACGGTGAACCAGTGCCCGCCGATGTAGACCTGGGTCGGGTGGGCCGGGTCGACGTGGTCGATGCCGAGCCGGGAGGCGGCGACCGCGCCGAGCACGACCACCGGGAACTTCTCGTTGCCCCCGTTGAGGAACGAGCCGCCGTGCGGCTTGCCGCCGAGCACGCCGAGCAGGTTGTCCTTGGCCGCCAGCACCGCCACCCCGGACGTGTCGCCCAACGCGACCTTGTCCGACCGGCGGATCGTCGCCGTGGTCACCTTGCCGGTCGCGCTCGCCCCGGTGACCGGGCCGATCCGCTTGGCCATGGCCACCGCGTTGTCCGGCAGGTACACCGTGCCGCCGGTGAAACTCTGGCCCGGCCCGGCGGTCAGCAGGGTGGTGCCCAGCGCCGCGAGTTTGTCGTGCAGCGCCTGCTGGGCGGAGGCGGGCACCGCGATCACGGCGACCATCGCCGCCACGCCGATCGCGATGCCCAGCGCGGACAGCACGGCCCGTAACGGCCGGGTCCGCATGCCGTGTGCGCCAAGGGTTATCACGTCCGGCGGGGCGAGGCGGCGGGCCTGCGGCAGCGTCGGCGCGGTCACCGCACGCCCCCGGTGTCCAGCTGGATCCGCCCGTCCAGGACCTCGATCCGCCGCGGCATGCCGGCGGCGATGTCCCGGTCGTGCGTGATCACGACGATCGAGGTGCCGTCCGCGCTGAGGTCGCCGAGCAGGCCGAGCACGGCCGCGCCGGTGGCGGTGTCCAGGTTGCCGGTCGGCTCGTCGGCCAGCAGGATCGACGGCTCGTTGACCACTGCCCGGGCGATCGCCACCCGCTGCCGCTCCCCGCCGGACAGCTCGTTCGGGAAGTGCTCGGCCCGGTGTCCGAGGCGGACCTTCTCCAACGCTGCCAAGGCTTTCGCCCGGCGCTTGCGCCGCGGCACCCCGGCGTACAGCAGTCCCGTGCACACGTTGTCGACCGCGCTGACGCCCTCGCTGAGGAAGAACTGCTGGAACACGAAGCCGATCCACGCCGAGCGCAGCGCCGACAACGTGCGGTCCGGCAGCGTCGCCACGTCGTGCCCGCGAATCTCGATGCGCCCGGCGGTCGGGGCGTCCAGCGTGCCCATCAGCTGGAGCAGCGTGGACTTGCCGGAGCCGGAAGGGCCGACGATGCCGACCATCTCACCCTCCTGAATGGACAGTGAGACGTCACGCAAGGCCTGCACACCACCGGGATACGTGCGCGAGACGTGGTCGGCGGCGAGGACCGGGGTCACGAGGTCGTCACCACCTTGACGCCGGCGGCCAGCCCGGACCCCGTGACCTCGACCTTGCCGCCGGAGAACAAGCCCGTCTTCACCGCGACCAGCCGCCGCGTCCCGCCGTCGTCGACCTCGACGGCGTAGCCGCCCTCGGCCAGCGCCAGCAGCGCACCGACCGGAACCACCAGCACGTCCTTGTGCACCGCCTTGGTGAAGTGCACGGTCGCCGGGGCGCTGTCCAGGCCGCCACCCAGGTTCGGGTCGTCCAGCTTCACCGTGACGGTGATGACCGACTTGCCGGTGGGCTGGCCGTTTGTGTCCTTGTCAGCCACGGCGGTGCGCCCCACGTCGAGGACTTTTCCGGTGCCGGACCCGCCGTTGATCTCGACCGTGACCTGGTCGCCGGCCTTGGCCAGGCTCTGCTTGGCGACATCGAGCCGCACCTCCACGACCTTGTCGGTGCCGGTGGTCTTGAGCACCGGGCCGGTGGCCGGCCCGCCCAGCGTGGCGGTCACCGCCGACACCCGGATCGGGCCGGCGGCCAGCACCACGTCGGCCGGCGTGAACGTGCCGGTCTGCGGAAGCCCTTGCGCCTTCTGCCATTTCTTCACCGCGGCGGCGGTCGCGCCGGTGAACTTCTTGTCCGGCGCGCCGAATCCGCCGTAACCGAGCTGCTGGAGATTGGTCTCCAGCACCTGGACGTCCGGGCCGTCGGCCACGCCGGCCGACAGGTCCCGGTAGAACGGCAGCGTGCCGTAGAACAGCGGCACCGGGGCCGCGTCCACGCCGTACACGGTCTGGCCCTGGGTGATCGTCGAGCCGGCCGGCGGCAGCGAGGTGACGGTGCCCGGCTTGCGCCCCGGCACATCCGTCTCGGCGCCGAAACCCAGTGTGCCGCCGGCATCTTCCTGCTCGCTCAGGTCGGCCTTGGCCACGGCGGCGGTGGCGGCCGGCGCCGGCGGTGCGGCCGGGGTCTGGGCCTCGGAGGCGTTGGTCAGCACGACCACCGACCCGGTGCCCAGCACCACGACCAGCACCGCCGCGCCCACCACCCACCGGGTCCGATGCCCGCGCCGTCGATGCGTGCTCTGCTCGCTCAATGGAACTCGAATCCGCAGGCCTTGGCGGCCGCCGAGACCTTGGCCGGATCGTCGCCAGGGCCGCCGATCTGCAACGACTTCTCCGGCGACGGATCGTCCATGTGGACGCCGTGGTCACGCATGCACTGCACCTTCTTGTGCAGCTTGTCCAGCTGGTCGGCGTCCATCGTCGGCGGCGGCCCGCTGTCGGGCACCAGCGACTTGCACGCCTCGATCGCGGCCTTGCCCTTGGCGTCGTCCGGGTTGTCGGGGGCGAGCTTGATCCGACCGCCGTTCGGGTCCGGGTCGGGGACGTCGAGGCCGTGGTCGCGCAGGCACTTCGTGTACTTGCGCAGGTCGTCGAGCTCGAAGCCGCCCTTCTTGGGCGCGCCGCTGGTCGTCGGGTTCGACGAGTTCAGCGAGGCCACCTTGCCGGTGTCCTGGGCCTGCCCGCAGCCGGCCAGCAGCAGCGCAGCCCCGACCGCGGCGACCACCATGGTCCGTTTCGGCATAACACTCCTCGGGTCGTGTTCTGACGATTCCAGTAGTACCGATCGAGTGATCCGGAACCGATAAGCGATGGCGTTTATCCCGTGCTTATCGGCGCTCGTCTAACCTGGGGACCGTGCGCGTGCTGGTGGTGGAGGATGAGCGGCTGCTGGCCGACTCGATCGCCGAGGGACTGCGCCGGTTCTCGATGGCGGTCGATGTTTGTTATGGCGGGGAATGTGCGTTGGAACGGATCGGCGTGCACGGTTACGACGTCGTCGTGCTCGACCGCGATCTGCCCGACGTGCACGGCGACGAGGTGTGCGCCGCGGTGGTCGCCGCCGGCGGCGAGGCCCGGGTGCTGATGGTGACCGCCGCCGGCGACGTGGCCGACCGGGTGGCCGGCCTCGGTCTCGGAGCCGACGACTACCTCACGAAACCGTTCGCGTTCAGCGAGCTGGTGGCCCGGGTGCAGGCGCTGGCCCGGAGGTCCCGGCCCGCGCTGCCGCCCGTGCTTGAGCGCGACGGCGTGGTGCTCGACCTGCCGCGGCACCAGGCCACGCGGGACGGCCGATTCCTGCCGCTGTCGCCCAAGGAATTCGCCGTGCTCCAGGTTCTGATGCGCGCCGACGGGGCCGTGGTCAGCGTGGAATCGCTGCTGGAAAAGGCGTGGGACGAGCACGCCGATCCATTCACCAATGCGGTGCGAATGGCCGTGATGACGCTGCGCCGAAAACTCGGTGACCCGCCGCTGATCGACACCGTCGCCGGCGTCGGCTACCGGTTCGGCGTATGAGGCCGTTGTCCGTGCGGGCCAGGCTCACCGCGCTCTACGGCGGCCTTTTTGTCGTTTCCGGCGCGGTGCTGCTGGTGATCGTCTTCCTGCTGGTGCGGGACGCCCTGCCGATGCCGACGGAGTTCACGGAGCGGCTCAGCGGCAACGAGGTCGACCCGTCGACCATCCTGCCGGCGCGGCCGTGGGACACGGTGATCGTGAACTCCTTGGCCGCCTATCGGTCCTCCACGCTGGCCACGCTGCTCATCCAGTCGGTGGCCGCGTTGCTGATCACCACCGCGCTGGCCGTGCTGCTGGGCTGGCTCATCGCGTACCGGGTGCTGCGGCCGCTGCACGACATCACCGCCACCGCGCGCCGGCTCGGGGCCGAAGACCTGGGTCGTCGGATCAAGCTGACCGGCCCCGACGACGAGCTCAAGGAGCTGGCCGACACCTTCGACGGCATGCTCGACCGCCTGTCACGGTCCTTCGACAGCCAACGGCGATTCGTCGCCAACGCCTCCCATGAGCTGCGCACACCCCTTGCCCTGCAACGAACCCTGATCGACGTGGCGATGCTGTCCGAGGACGTGGCGCCGGAGATGCGGCTGCTGGGTTCACGGCTCGTCGAGGCCAACGAGCGCACTGAACGGATCCTGGACGGGCTGCTGGTGCTGGCCCGCAGCGACCGGGGCCTGTCCAGCCGGGTGCCGGTGCGGCTGGACCACCTCGTGGAGACCGTCGCCGCGACCTTTGCCGACGTTGAGGTGCACGCTGTGGAGCGCACCGTCGCCGGCGATCCCGTTCTGCTGGAACGGCTTGTCGTCAACCTCATCGACAACGCCGTCACCTACAACCGGCCCGGCGGCTGGGTGCGCGTCGAGGTCGGCGACGCCCTGGTCGTGCGCAACACCGGCCCCCGGATGGATCCCGAAACCGTGGAGTCGCTGTTCGAGCCGTTCCGTCGAGGCGCCCCCGACCGCACCGGTGACGCCGGGCACTCCGGCCTCGGGCTGTCCATCGTGCGGTCGGTCGCCCTCGCCCACAACGGCAGCGCCACCGCCGGGGCCCGCCCCGACGGTGGCCTGGACGTGACTATTCGACTGCCGTGAGGGGTTTCCCCGGATCGGCCAGCGCCTCCGGGTCGACCGGGGCCTTGCCGCCGATCAGGGCCTTGATCGGGTCGACGACGTCCCAGACGTTGACGTTCATGCCGGCCAGGACCCGGTTGTCCTTGAGCCAGAAGGCGATGAACTCGCGGGCGGCGACATCGCCACGGAACACCACGCGGTCGTAACCGGTGGGGTCGCCGACGAACTCCATGCCCAGGTCGTACTGGTCGGTGAAGAAGTAGGGCAGGTCCTCGTGGCTGGCCCGCTGGCCGAGCATCGTCGCGGCGGCGACCGGGGGCTGGCTCAGGGCATTGGCCCAGTGCTCGACCCGGGTGTGCTTGCCCAACAAGGGATGGAAGGCGTTGGCGACGTCGCCGGCCGCCACGATGTCCGGGTCGGAGGTGCGCAGCGCGTCGTCGACCAGGATGCCGTTGTCCACGCGCAGGCCGGCCCGCTCGGCCAGCTGGGTGTTGGGGGCCGCGCCGACGCCCACGACGACGGCGTCGGCGGCGATCTCCGTGCCGTCGGCCAGCTTCACGCCGTTGGGCGCGATTTGGGCGACGTTCGCCCCGAGGCGCAGGTCGACGTCGTGCGCGCGGTGCAGGTCGGCGAAGACCGGCGCCACCTCCGGGCCCAGCACGCGCAGCAGCGGCAGCTCCGCCGACTCCAGCACCGTGACGGCGACCCCGGCCTGCCGCGCGGCGGCGGCGACCTCGAGGCCGATCCAGCCGGCGCCGATCACCACCAGGTGGGAGGCGGTGGCGAAGGTGTCCCGGATCGACTCCGAGTCCTCGATGCGACGCAGGTAGTGCACGCCCGGCGCGCCGGCGCCGGCGATCGGCGGTCGCCGGGGGCTCGCGCCGGTGGCCAGCAGCAGCTTGTCATAGGAGTGGCCGCTGCCGTCGGCCAGCTGCACCCGGTGGTCGTCGCGGTCGATGCGGCTGACGCCGATGCCCAGCGCCAGCGTCACGTCGTGCTCGGCGTACCAGGAGTCCGGATGCACGGTCATGCTGTCCCGATCCGCCTTGCCGGCCAGGTGGTCCTTGGACAGCGGCGGCCGCTCGTACGGCAGGTGCCGCTCGTCGCCGACCAGCGTGATCTTCCCGTCGAACCCCTTGTCGCGCAGGGACTCCGCGGCCTTCGCGCCGGCCAGCCCGCCCCCGACGATCACGAACCTCTGCTGCGCCACGCCGTCCGCTCCCTGTTTACGCCTCCGAAGTTTCGCCAACAAATCTTGGTCTTATTCCCGGCTCGGGTCAACCCTTGCCAGTCGATCGGGTGCCGACACGGTTGCGCCAACAACCATGGTCGTATTTCGGCAGCGGTTACCATGCGCGACATGGATCCGCGGTGGCTGGACGACAACGAACGCGCCCTGTGGATGCGCCTGCACGCCCTCAGCGAGCGCACGCTGGCCGAGGTCGACTCCCAGCTGCGCCGCGACGCCGGCCTCACCCGGTACGAGTACTACGTGCTGGCCATGCTGTCGGAGTCGCCGACCCGTTCCCGTCTGATGAGCGACCTGGCCATCGCCACCAACGGCTCCCTGTCGCGGCTGTCGCACGCCGCCAACAAGCTGGAGTCCAACGGCTGGCTGACCCGGTCGCACGCCGAGGGGCAGCGCCGCTCCGTCATCGCCACGCTGACCGACGACGGCTGGCGCAAGCTCACCGAGTCCGCCCCGGGGCACGTGGGGGCGGTCCGGGAGCGGATCTTCGACCATCTGACGTCGGAGCAGGTCAAGGCGCTCTACGAGGCGCTGGACCCGCTGTTCGTGCAAGGTTGGACGTGTTAGGCCACTATTTCGGCTGAATTTGAGTGCTCAAACATTGAACATTGAACCCTTCGGCATTAACGTCGATGCATGACCGATTTCAACACCGAGATCATCGATGCCTTCCGCGCCAACGACGGCGTCGTCGGCGGGCACTTCGAAGGCAAGCGGCTGGTGCTGCTGCACCACATCGGCCGCAAGACCGGCCAGGAGCGGATCAACCCGCTGGTCGCGGCCAAGGACGGCGACGCCTACCTGCTGTGCGGCTCGATGGGCGGCGCGCCGGCCGACCCGGTGTGGGTCGGCAACGTCGAGGCCGGTTCGGGCGAAGTCACCATCGAGGTCGGCACCGAGACGCTGCGTGCCCGCAGCACCGTCGTGCGGCCGGACGGGGCCGAATGGCAGCGCCTGTACGGGATCTGGTCGGCCTACTGGCCGGACTCGAAGGAGTACGAGACCCACACCGACCGCAAGTTCCCGATCATCCGCCTCGAGCCCGTGTCCACTGTGGACTGAGCTGAAACGGTCGCGTCCGGCGGCGGCCGCTGTTAGCTTGCGGCCGTGGATCTTTTCGCCAGCTCCTGGGCCGCGCTGCGGCGGGCCGTCGCCGACCTGACCGACCACGACTTCGAGCAGCCCTCGGGCTGCGCCGGCTGGCTGGTCCGCGACCTGGTGTGCCACCTGGTGATCGACGCGCAGGACGTGCTCATCACGCTGGCCACCCCGGTCGACGCCGAGCCGACCCGCAACGCCGTGACCTACTGGTCGGTGGTCGAGCCGCCGACCGGCGAGGACCCGCTCGACGCCCTGATCGTCCGGCTCGCCGCCGCCTACGGCGACCCGGCGCTGCTGAAGTTCCACCTCGACGACGTGGGCTCCGCTGCCGGCCGCGCCGCCGCGCTGGCCGATCCGGCCCTGCGGGTCGGCACGCAGGAGCAGGTCATCACCGCCGGCGACTACCTCGACGCGTACGTCGTGGAGTGGAGCCTGCACCACCTCGATCTCGTCGTGAACCTGCCGTCCGCCGCGCCGCCGCCGCCCGAGTCGCTGGCCCGCGCACGGGCGATGCTGGAACAGATCGCCGGCGTGACGTTCCCGGATTCCTTCTCGGACGCCGATGCCCTGAGGGTCGGCACCGGCCGTCGTCCTGCGACCGAGGCCGAGCGGGCCGCGCTCGGCGACCTGGCTTCGAAGCTCCCGCTGCCGTTGGGTTAGCAGCCGGCCACGGCCCGGGCGGCGGCGCGGGCGCTGGCCATTGCCGCGTCCGGCGTGTCGAAGACCCGTTCGCGGAGGAAAGCGGCGCAGCCGTGGGCCAGCGCGCCGATGGTGTGCACGAGCGTGAGCGGGTCGTCCGGGCGCAGTCCCTGAGCCGGGGCCAGCAGCACCGCCAGCACCTTTTCCCCCGCTTCCGCCAATTCCGGATACGCCGACTTGTCGATTCCGGCGCCGAAGATCAGTTCCGACAATGCTGGCTCGTCGACGGTGAACTGGACATAGGCGGCAGCGAATTCGGCCAGCTGTTCGACCGGATCCTCGGCCGCGCCCACCGCGTCGGCGAACCGTCGGGCCTGCTCGCGGTGGGCCTTCGTCACCAGCGCCACCAGCAGCGCCTCCCGGTTCGCGAAGTGCTTGAACGGCGCCGCCACGCTCACCCCGGCCCGGCGGCTCGCCTCCGCCATCGTGAAGCCGTGCGCCTCCCGCTCGGCCACCAGCTCCAGCGCCTCACCCTGAACTCCTCTACTCGCACCGACCTAAGTGGACGGTCCGCAACGGTAGCGAAGCGTGGATTTCCCTTACACGCCTGCATGGTTCGGACACACATTTGCACCCGGACGATCAGTTTCCCTTGTGTGGGCCGGATTTGGCGAATTCTGTTCGGAACCGCGACGATCACCGCCGGCCAGGGTCGTGGCCTTGGCCACGAACTGGCCACGAGATCCCCAAGGTGCACCTGTTCGGACCATCGGCTCGGCGGCCAGCAGCCCCCGCCGTCGTCCACGGGCGCCGAAGGTGCGGCCATTCCGGCGAAAACGCGTGCTGGAACCGTGGCCGAACACCGGACCAGCTGCCACACTGACGGTCCTTCGGACCCGGACCTGAGGGGACGAGCGTGAACGAGCAGCGCCATGACCACGGCAACCCGACCCTTCGGCTCCTCGTGGACGCGCTGCAGGACGTCTCGTCCCTGCGCACGGCCTACGAACGCCACCTCGTGCTGGATCTGTTGCGGCACAAGCTGGGCAACGGATTCCACGTCCGCGAGTACCCCGAGACCCGGGCACACCTGTTCAGCATCGCGCAGACCTGCGGCGACCGGCGCGGCGGCCTGATCGCCCTCGCGGAGACCCTGCGGGACCTGGAGCCCGGGTCGCTGGCCGTGGCCAAGGCCTGCCGCCTGATCGACGACATGAGCCCGCTCGACCTCGTCGCCGACTTCGACCGTGAGCAGCTGCTCGAACTGCTGTCGGGGATCGAGCTGCCCCAGCTGGACGAGCTGTGCCGGCGGGCCCTCGGCGCGGCGGCGCCCCGCCCGGCGCCGGGCCGCGCCCGGCTGGTCGACGTGTTGTCCTGGCTGGAGCAGCAGAACGCCCGCGCGGACGGCGTGCCGCCGACGCTGGTGTTCGTGGAGGAACTGGCGGCCGGGGTGGACAACGGCCTGGCGGCCAAGCTCCGGTGGTGGGCCGACCGGCAGGCGGCCCGGATGGGGCTCGGGAGCAGATGCGATCCCACCGCGGCCTGCCCGCCGCGCCGCCGCCGGTCGCCGTGGACCGGTTGTACCTGCTGCTTCAGCTGGAACGCGATCTGGTCGACGAGAACCGGTACGTGCTGTCGCACTGGCGGCAGGCCGGCGAGCTGCCGTGGCGGCCGGAGCGCGGCGAGGACCGGGCCGGCAGCCTGGCCGACATCGAGCGGCACGTCGCCGAGCTGATCGACAATGCCGAGGCGGACTGGGCGATGTCGACCGAGCCGATCGCGCTGGAGGTGATCCTGCCCCGCGAACTGGTCCACCTGCCGGTCGACCGCTGGGTGCTGTCGACCGACGGCGGCATCGTGCGGCGGCTGGGCACGCACTACCAGCTGTCCATCCGCAGCCTGGAACGGATGCGCGAACGACGGTGGCTGCGCCGCTGGCGTTCCCGTTGGCGCGCGGTGCAGAACCTCACCGGCACCGGCTATCTGTGCCGTCATGGGCACGAGGGGCACCTGGACGAGCTGCAGGCGGCGTTGGCCGGGCACGAGGAGATCGCGGTGGTCCTGCTGGATCACCACATCGAGCCGAACGCCGCGCTCGGGCCGGACGCGCTCACCATCGCGCTGGTCGAGGGCGTTCCCGTGATGCTGTGGTGCCGCGAACCGGGCGGCGGGGCGGCGTTCGCCGCGGCTGCCGCCGAACTCGTGACACGGGGCGGACTCCACCAAATCCGGGAGAGCGTCCGCGCGATCCGTGGTAAAGCCCACCGTACCGACTCGGCCGATCATGTGGGAGCGCACGTGAGTCTGATCTGGGACGACCCGGAGCGGTTGATCGACCTCTGCGACGGGCCGGGCGCACCCCGCCGCGACGGCGGGCGGTGATCACGGGCGCCCGCGCGGAGGACGAGCAGTGGCCGAACCTGGGCGGCTGACCACACGGAGACTCCGGCCGGACGAGATCGCCGACGCGATCTATCTGGCCGCGCACCGGCCCGACGCGGCGACGCCGGGCCGTCCGGAGCCGGGCCCGTCGCCGTCGGTCGGACCGCCGGCGGAGAGCACCGGCCCGACGGACGGCGTCGAGCCCGGTGGTGTTCCCGGTGCGCCCGGTGCCCTGTCGTCGTCCCGGCTCGGATTTGTCCTCGAGAACACGGGATTGGCGGCCGACGGTCTCGACATCGACGCAGAACCGCGCTGGCACAACGGGTTCGGCCTCACCGGCCACCGTGCCATCGCCCGGGCGTTGCGTCCGTTCAAACGAACCGAGATCTCCGCCACCCTGACCGAGCTCGACGAGGAGAAGACCGCCGACCAGGCCGCGGTGCAGCGGCAGTGGATGCCGTGCATGCGGCGCGCGCAGGACCGGTCGATGGAGGCGGTGCTGGTCGTCGACGTGGGGGAGTCCATGGTGCTGTGGCGTCGCACCGCCACGGAACTTCGGGTGCTGCTCGAACGCCAGGCCGCCTTTTCGACGGTGCGAACCTTTCAGCTGGACACCGACCGGACCGACGGCCTGCGGCTGCGCACCGACACCGCCGCCGGCGGGCGCCGGAGTCCCGCCGAGTTGCTGGACCCGACCGGCCGGCGGTTGGTCCTGGTCCTCACGGACGGCATCGGCGCGGCCTGGCGGGACGGCCTCGTGCAGCCGTGGCTGGCCCGTTGGGGCCGCTGCGGGCCGGTCGCCGTGCTTCAGGTGCTGCCGCAGTCCCTGTGGCACTGGAGCCGCCTCGAACCGATCTCCCTGCGCCTTCGCGCGCCGTCACGGCGGGTGGCCAACAGCCGGCTGCGCTGGGATTCGGCCCGTGACGGCAAGCTGGTGCCCATTCCCGTGCTGGAGCTGGACGAGCTGGCCTTGGGCCGCTGGGCCCGGCTGGTCGCCGAACCCGGCGCCGGCGCGGTGCGCCTGCCCACGATGCTCTTGAGCACCTCGCACCGCGGCCCCGTCGGCTCCGCCGATGATCCCATCGATGAGACCGAACCCGACGCGCTGCAACGGGTTCTGCGATTCCGCGCGGTGGCCTCCACCACCGCCTTCCAGCTGGCGCGACTTTTCGCCGCCGCGCCGCTCAACCTGCCGGTGATGACCCTCGTGCAGCGGTTCATGCTGCCCGACGCCCGTGGCGCGCACCTCGCCGAGGTGTTCCTTTCCGGCCTGCTGACCCGAATCGACGATGAGGTCACCGACCTCGGCACCGTCGCCTACGACTTCCGGCCCGGCGTCCGGCAGGAGCTCCTCGCCGCCGGCAACCGCCGGGAAACCGTGCTGGTCCTCCGCCTGATCGCCGACCGCCTCGGCCCCCGGGTAGCCGCCGTCCGCGGCCTGCGCGATGCCCTGCGTGCCCCCGACACCGCGCCCCACCCCGACCTCCGAAGCCCGCTGGCCCGCCGCTTCGCGACCGTCGAGCAGGCCGTGATGACCGCCCTCGGCGGCGACTACTCCCGCCGCGGCATCGCCTTACGCGCAGCACTCGTCGCCTACGGCGAGCTTCCCCGCACGAGCGCCCCGGTTACCCGCGAATTGCCCACCCCCGATCCGCTGGGTGGCACGGCGGCGGACGGTTCCTCGACCGCGCGCCCCTTGCCCCGCGGCTTCCCCCCGATCTGGGGCAACGTCCCCATGCGCAACGCCAACTTCATCGGTCGGGCCGAGCAGTTGCGCCGCCTGGCCGCCGAACTCGAACCCGGTGTGGCCACCGCCGTCCTCCCCGAAGCCATGCATGGCATGGGCGGCGTCGGCAAGACCCAGATCGTCGTCGAGTTCCTCTACCGGTACCGTCCGGACTACGACCTCGTGTGGTGGATTCCTTCCGAGGACCCCTCGCTCATCCAGTCCTCCTTCGTCGAACTGGCCGACCGCATGGGACTGTCCATTTCGGACCCCAGTCCGCAGGTCGCCGTCCCTGCCGTGCTGCGGGAACTGCGGTCGCCGAGCTCGAACTCGCGCTGGCTGCTGGTGTTCGACAACGCCGACGATCCCGACGACCTGCGCCCGTTCCTTCCGCAGGGCGACGGTCATGTCATTGTCACGTCTCGCAATCCGCGGTGGTCCGAGGTGGCCAACGCCATCGCGGTGGACGTCTTCGAGCGCTCGGAAAGCGTTGCCCTGCTGCAACGCCGGTGTCCCGCCCTGCCCGACGACGAGGCCGACCAGCTCGCCGCGGTGCTCGGCGACCTGCCCCTCGCCCTCGAACAGGCCGGCGCCTGGTGCGCCGAGACCGGCATGCCCGTCCCGGAGTACCTGGAGCTTTTCCAGCGCCAGTGCGCCATTCTGCGGCCGTCCGACGACGGTCCGCTCGACTATCCGGTGATCGCCGCCGCCGCGTGGAACGTCTCCCTGGAGCGCATCGGCCGGGATCTCCCTCAGGCCCTGCAACTCGTCCGCCTGTGCTCCTGCTTCGCCCCCGAGCCCATCCGCCGCGGCATCCTCGGCGACCTCCGCGACCTGACCGCCCCCGCCGACCAGGCCGGCCTCCCCCGTCGGCGCCGGGAGATCGACCTCGCCATCCGCGAGATCAAGCGCTACAGCCTCGTCCGCGTCGACCGCCGCAACGACACCATCCAGCTCCACCGCATCGTGCAGGCCGTCGTCCGCGACCAGATGACCCCCGCCGAGCAGGACCAGATGCGCCACGTCGCCCACCTCCTGTTGCTACGCAACGATCCCAGGCTTCCAGGCATACCCAAGCACTGGCCGCTCTACAGTGGACTCCAGCCCCACGTGCGAGCGACCCGGGCCGTCGACTGCGGCGACTCGGACGTCCGCCGGCTGGTGGTCAACCAGGCGGTTTTCCTCAATGCCTGGGGCAATTACCAGGGAGCGTACGAGGTCGCGGAGGAGGCACGCCGCATCTGGCACGAGCGACTGGGTGAACGCGACCTGGACACGCTCGCTGCCGCGCGCCGGGTCGGTGTCGCACTACGCAGCCTCGGCCGGTTCGCGCGGGCGCGGGAGCTGGACGAGCAGACCTTCGCCCTGCTGCGCGAGACTGTGGGCGAGGAGCACGAGGAGACGCTGATCCTCGCCGGGCTGCTCTCGTCCGACCTGCGCGCGGTCGGTGACTTCGCCGGCGCGAAGGGGCTCAACGAGGACACCTACATCCGCACCCGGCGGGTATTCGGCGACGACGACCCGACCACTCTGTTCGCCGCGCACAACCTTGCCATGAGCCTACGCCTGACCGGCGACTACGCGGCGGCGCGGGAGCTGGACGAACGGACCTGGCGCGGCCGCCGCGAGGTGTTCGGCGAGGAGGACCGGTTCACGCTGATGTCGCTGGACGCGCTCGCCCTCGACGAGCGGCTGGCCGGTGATCACCTCGCGGCCTGTCGGCGACAGGAGCGCACCGTCGAGCTGAGCCGGCGCCTGCTGGCCGACGACCATCCGCAGAAGCTCACCGCGATCGCCAATCTCGCGGTCGCCCGGCGCAAAGCCGGCGACCACGCCGGCGCACTCGCGCTGTCCACCGAAGCGTGGCGCGGACTGCGCAGGCGTTTCGGTGTCGACCAACTGGACACGATGGCCGCCGCGATGAACGTCTCCATCGATCGCCGGCACGCCGACGAACTGGCCGACGCCCGCGAGCTCGGCCAGCGCGGCCTCCAGCGCTACCGCGACAACCTGGGCGAACAGCATCCCTTCACCTCGGCCGCCGCGACCAACCTCGCAGTGACTGTTCGGCTCATGGGCGATCCAGGCGAGGCGGCCGGGCTCGACCGGCAGGCGTTGACCCGGCTACGCGGAAGTCTCGGCGACAATCACCCGTACGCCCTGGTCGCCGCGGCGAACCTGGCCAGCGACCTGGCCGCCGCGGGCGACCATCGGGCGGCACTGGACCTGGACACCGACACGCTTACGCGGTCCACCCGAACCCTGGGCGACCGCCATCCCTCGACGCTCGCCGTCGCCCTGAACCACGTGCTCGACCTGGCCGCGTTGGGCCGTGACGGCGACGCCACGACCGAGCACACCGTGTTGCTGGAACGGTTTCGCGGCGTGCTCGGCCCTACTCACCCCGCCGCGCTCAACGCGGAGCGTCGCCATCGTGCGGACTGCGATATCGAGCCGATCGCGCTGCTGTGACACCGCCGAACCAGGCGAGAAGTTCTTCCGGGTCACCCGGCTCCGCCAGGTGCACAGCGCGCACGATCTCCGGACATGCCAACGCGGCGTGCGCATCGGTGGCCAGCCCCAGACCGACCCAACCGCGATGGTCGTGGGGATCGGTCCCGATCTGGCGCACGTACAGTGTCCGAGCCCGCTCGCCGTCGCCTCTGACCAACGCCAGATCCGCCGCGGTGGCACCGGGAATCTCCCGCGCCACGGTTTCCGCGGTCAGTCCGGCGAACGTCGCGGGCTCACGTAGCGACCACTGTGCGAGATGCGTCCGCGCCCGAGGTTCGACCATCGGCTCCAGGGTCGGTGCCAGTTCGGTCTCGCCGCCGTCTTCGCCGGGCCACCGCGAGCCGGTCCGACGCAGTTCCAACACCCGCCGCAGCCGGTCGGCCGACGGTCGAAGGTGTCGAATCCGCCAGGTGGCACGGTGATCGGCGAGCACCCGGTCGGCGATCTCCTGCACCGGCTGGTCGACCTTGCTGTCGGCCCAACTGTCGGCCACCGCTGTCATCTCACGCACGAAGAGTGCGCCGGCCTCGGTGAGCAGGTCACTGCCGGCGATGGCCTCGAGCGCGGTGCCGACCTGCCCCCGCCGTGTGGCGAATTCCAGGTTCCACAAGGGATTTTCGTGCCGCTCGTGCTGCCAGAAGTCCGTGACGGCGAGAAAGGAGAACGCCCCGTGGAGCAGGCCGTGGAGCGGCCTGGGGTCATCGCGCCATGGCGCGTAGTACTTCGCGTGCCGGTCCTCGATGTCCAGCGTGATCAGGTTCGACACGCCGTTGAGCTTGCTGTGCGCGAACTCGTGGATCAGGACCGACGCCATCGTCGCCGCGTCCTCGACCGGCGCCGCCTCCATGGTGCCGAAGGCATCCGTGGACGAGGCGCTGGACAACCGGAAACGACTGGCAGCGGCCTTCGGGACCAGCGCGGACATCCCGGCCGCCAACTCGTCGGCGATGTCCGGATGCTTGGTGGCCAACAACCGCCAGGCCCGGTCCAGCCTTTGCTGCCAGCCTTCGACCTCGTCCGCGGTGAGGCGCTGCCGCGGTCGTGCGCTGCTGAACCGGAACGGCTGGATGTCGTCCAGCCGGACATCGAGGACCCGACCCGCATGCGTGCAGCGAATCCGCCTGTGCGCCAGCCAATCCGGCCCGTCTTCGGTCAAAGCCTCCGGCAGCTGCCGGGTCCCGTCCGGGGTGCGCACCGACACGCCCCGCGATGTCGCCATCACCTCGCCGTGATCATGCGAGCTCAGCACGGCCGTGCCCAGGCCGGGCAGGGCGATCACCCCTTCGACGGCGGGCACCCGGACCGTGCAGTCGACGCCGGCGCGGATCGCCGCCGCGGCGGCAACCGCGTGCAACTGGCCAAGGAACGGCGACAGCCGGTCACTGTCCTTTGTGGTCGCCAGCAGACGCATGGTTTCGGCGGCCCAGCCCTGGACCTCGGTCAATCCGAGCACGTCGGCGACGGCCACGGGATCGGCGCGTTCCGCCTTGATGAGCAGATCCCACGCCTCGGCGAGCGGCGGCGACCCCGGGTCATCGGGCGCCTCGTCGAGCAACGCGCGCAGGATGACCAGCACCTTGCTGTGATAGCCGGCACGGAGCTTGCGCACCGCCTTCGCGCCACCGCGTCCCCGGGCGATCGAGGCCAGTTCCTCGTCACCGAGCCCGTGTGTGGTGAGCATCGTGGATCGTCAGCAGTTGCTGCCGCCAGTGGCACTCTGCAACTTGAGTGCCTCGAACCAGGGATCGCCGGCCTCGCGGAGCATCCGGGACTTGGATTGCTCCAACACGGGATCCGCGCTGCTCCGAAGCTCGGCGAGGGAAACAGCGGTGAGATCCACCAGGGTCGCGGACGACCCGAGACGCGCGACGTGCACGGCACCCTTCCAAAGGCATGGTTGTCCCCAGCAAAGCACGATGGGACAAGCTGGAGGGCCGACGATAGCGGCAAACGCGTGCAGATTCACGTGCATTGTTTCGGCGCGTCGAGACGTCCCGATGAACCTGTGTCCGGGACGACGGTGCGTGACAACGGGCAACACGGAGAGGTGACGTTCGCGCCGGGGCGTGTGTCAAATGACGCACAGCGGCGGGAAGCCCTGCGGCACTGTAGGTCAATGGAGAACCATCTAGACGCCCGACACGTGTCGATGGTGCTCGTCGACGTCGAGCGCTTCGGCGACCCGACGCGGACCGACAACGACCACCTGGTCGTCCGTGACGGTGTCTACTCGGCGCTGAGCAGCGCTTTCGCCGACGCGCAGATCCCCTGGACCGACTGCGCCGTCCGTGATCTGGGCGATGGCGCGATGGTGCTGGTGCCGGCGGACGTGTCCAAGAACCGGCTCGTCGCACGGCTGCCCGGGCGCCTGGTGTACGCGCTGAGGCAGCACAACCTGGACTGCGAACCGACGTCCCGGGCTCGACTGCGGCTGGCTCTGCACGCGGGGGAGGTGTACGTGGACAGCCATGGATTCACCGGCGAGGCCCTCAACTACGCGTTCCGGTTGCTGGACTCGCCGGCGGCGAAGGACGCACTGAGAACGGCCGACGGCGACCTGCTGGTGATCGTGTCGGAGCTGCTCTACCAGGGCGTGGTGCGGCACGACCCGGCGGCGCGGCCGGGGGACTACCGCAGTGTCGAGTGCCAGCTCAAGGAAACCACGGCCGTCGCATGGATACGCCTTCCGAGTGATGATGACGGCGCGGCCTTAACGATGGCCCCCGCGGGGACGATGCTGCCTGCGTCCGCTCCGACCGCCATCGTCGACCACGAGCCGGAGGACCAGTTGAACCAGGTCCTGGTCGCAGACCGACGGCAGCACCGGCGCTCCGCCCTCGGCCTGGCCACGCTCGTCGACGCGCTGCTGGAAATCCCCACCATGATCAGCGAGTCCGGTCGGCGGCTGCTCATGGACGGCCTGCGCCCCGAGGTGGCCAACGCGGTCCCCTATCACCCGCAGGCGCGCCTGCACGTGTTCAGCCTCGTCAACACCTGCCTGCGCTACGACTACGGCATCGAGGAACTGCTGGACGTGGTGCGCGATCTGCAAGGTGACTGCCCGTCCGTCCGCGCGTTGGACGCGACGGTGGCGGCGTTGCTGGCGCGGTCCGACCGGGGCGATCGGGCCCGGGACTGAGGCGCGACCGTGGGCGACCAGGAGCACGAGGGCCCCATCTCGTTCGAGCACGTCGTCGACGCGTTGCAGGAGGTGCAGTTCCTGCACCACCAGGAAGGACGGGCCCTGCTGCTGGATCTGCTGCGGACCATGCTCGGACCGAGTTTCGACCCCGCCCAGCATCCCCAGGCCCGGCTGCACCTGTACAGCATCGTGATGGCCTGCGGCGGGTGGGAGGACGGCCTGCGCAAACTGGCCGACGCGGTCCGGCAACTGGAACCGGGACTGCCCGCCGTGAAGAAGCTCGTCAATTTGGTGGACGCGATGAGCCCGCGTGAACTCCTGCTGACCGCCGAGCACAACCAACTGGTGGCGCTGTTGGAGGGATGGCCGGTGACCGCGCTGGACGACCTCTACCGGGAGGTTCTCGGCCCGGACGCCGACATCCGGCCGCGCGGCCACGGCACCGCACGCGATGTGGTGAGCCGCCTGGAACAGCACAACGTCCGCGCCGACGGGATCCCGCCGGTGTTGGTGTTCGTGCAGCGCCTCGCCGCGCTGTGCGACGAAGCGCAGGCGGGCCGGCTGCTGGACTGGATCAGCCGGCAGGCGCCCCGGATGGAGCTCACCGCGCCCGTGATCGAGGCGCCGGTCCTGGCGCTGCCCGGCGGTTCGGACGGATCCGGGAGCCTGTACCTGGTCATGCAGATCGAACGGGATCGACTCGATGTCGACCAGTATGTGCTCTCGCACTGGCGGCACTCCGGCGGCGAGGCCTGGCGCCCGATCCGCGGCACGGACCGGTTCGGCACCCTCGACCAGATCGAACGGCACGTGGCCGAACTGGTCGAACAGGCCGAGGCCGAGTGGCATCTGCGGCCGGAGCTCATTCAACTGGAGTTCGTGCTGCCCAGGGATCTGATGCACCTGCCGGTGGATCAGTGGCTGACGGCGGACGACGGCGTCGACCGCCGCCTCGGCGTGGAGTTCGATGTGGTGCTGCGCAGTCTGGAGCGGATGCGCGACCTGTCGTGGCACCGGAACTGGTGGGGTCGCTGGCACCGGATGCCCGCGGGCGCGCCCGCGCACTGGTGCCGGCGGGATTCGGATCGCCACGTGTCGGAGTTGACGGCGACGCTGGCCGACCAGAAGGAGATCTGCGTGGTTGTGCTGGACCACTGCGTCGAGCGGACGTCCGAGGCCGGACAGGATCCACTCACCGTCGCATTGCGGGCGGGCGTGCCGGTGGTCCTGTGGTGCCGTGAGGAAGCCGCGCTGAAGCACTTCCTGGAGGTCGCGGACGCGCTGGTCGCCGCCGGTCCGGGCGGTTTGCGGGCGACCACACGCAAGCAGCGCAACGAGGCCCAGCGGACCGGACTGAGTGAGCACTGCGGCGCCCACGTCTGCCTGCTCTGGGACGACCCTGAGCGCATGATCGGATTGGACGAGCGACCGGCGGCCCCGCGCCCGGAGGTGGCGACATGAGCAGGCAGCTCTATCAAGGCACCGGCTGGCCGTTGCCGGATCAGGGGCAGGGCCCCACGTTCCCGGCTCCGCCCCCGTGGCGGCTGTTCACCGGTGGACCGGTGGAGCCACCACCACCGGAGGACGATGCGGAGAACCACCGCCGGCTCGGCTCGGTCACGGTCAGCCCGCAGCAACCCAGCGCGTCCTCGCGCGAACTCGAACTGGTGAACGCCGCGCTGCTGCTGCGCCGTCCGCTGCTGGTCACCGGCCGGCCCGGCACGGGGAAATCCGCGCTGGCGTACCGGATCGCCCGCGAGCTGAAGCTGGGGCGGGTGCTGCACTGGCCGATCACCAGCCGCAGCACGCTGAACTCCGGTCTCTACGATTACGACGCCATCGGCCGCGTCGAGGCGGCCAACGCGCGCCAGACTCCATCCGGAGAGCACGAGATCGGCGACTTCCTGACGCTCGGTCCGCTCGGCACCGCGCTGCTGCCGTACGACCGACCACGCGTGCTCCTCATCGACGAGATCGACAAGTGCGACATCGACCTGCCCAACGACCTGCTCAGTGCCTTCGAGGACGGCAAGTACCCGATTCGCGAGTTGCTGCGGGTGGCCAAGGCGGCGCCGGAGATCGAGGTGCACACCGCCGATCCGGGCCGGACCGCGGTGATCCGCAACGGCATGGTTCAGTGCCGCGAGTTCCCCGTCATCGTGATCACCAGCAACGAGGAGCGGGAGTTCCCGCCCGCGTTCCTGCGCCGGTGTCTGCGGATGCGGATCGAGGACCCGGACGTGGCCCAGCTCGCCGCCATGGTGCACGCTCACTTTCGGGGCAAGGAATCCCCCCATTCGACGGAACTCATCGAGCAGTTCGTGGCACGCAGTCGCCGCGACGGCGGCCTGGCGGCCGACCAGCTCCTGAACGCGGTACATCTCGTCACTTCGGGGGAGTATTCCTATGACGAGTTGTGGGATGGTCTTATCGACAGCGTCTGGCAACGGCTGACGGAAGCAGAATGACCGGACCGTCCCGCGTTCTCCCGGTGCCACCACGACGCCCCGGTGGTGGCGCTGATGGCGGCCGCCCGAACGCGGTCGGCACCGCCGAGCTGTCCGCCTGGGAGGTCGCGGAAGCCATCTTCCTCGCCGCGCACGAGACCGCCGTGGCGGACGGGCCGGACGCCGGTCGGGCGGAGAACACCGGCAACACAACGGAAATCCGGCCGCCATCCACTCCACCGGGTGATAGACCGAGGTCAAGACCCACGCCGGAACCCCAGCCGCGCGCGCCGACCCCGCCCCGTCCCGGCGTCCGCCCGGCCGACATCACGCGCGGGGAGACCAAGGGCCCGCGCGGTCACACGACCCAGCGTGTCGAATCCACCGCGCCGATGGTTGAATGGCCCGCGATGTCGGGGCTGCACGGTGGGCGCAGGATAGCCAAGGCCTTGCGCCCGTTCAGGCGCACGGTTCCTTCGCGCCTGCGATCGGAACTGGACGAGGACGCCACCGCCGAGCAGGCGGCCGGCCGCGACCGCATCACTCCGGTGCTGCGTGCGGCCCTCGACCGTCCACTTGATGCAGTGCTGGTGGTGGACAGCTCGGAGTCGATGGTGATCTGGCGGCACACCGCCGCCGAGTTCCGCACGTTGCTGGAACGTCAGGGCGCGTTCTCCACAGTACGACTGTTCCATTTGGACACCGACCAGGTCAAGCCCCTGGTGCTGCGCACCGAGAACGACGCGGTCTCGCTGTCCCCGTCCCAGCTGCTCGATCCGACCGGCCGACGGCTGGTCATCGTGCTCACCGACGGCATCGGCGCCGCCTGGCAGGAGTCGATGGCGCAGCGGTGGCTGGCCCGATGGGGCCGCTGTGGCCCGGTTGCCGTGGTCAATGTGCTGCCGCAGTCGTTGTGGCACTGGTCGAGTCTCGATCCGATGGCCGCGACGCTGCGCGCCCCTGCGCCGCGCGTGGCCAACACCCGTTTGCAGTGCCGGTTCGGTGATCTGGACGCACCGGCCGGCGTGGTGCCCGTTCCCTTGCTGGAAATGGATGAGCGGTCGTTCGGCCGATGGGCGCGGCTGGTTGCCGAACCCGCGTCGGCCCCGGTCGCGTTGACCGTGCTGCCGACCATGTCTCGGCTGCCGGCCCTGGTCGAGCCGGAACCGGAACCGGCGCCGCCGGCCGAACCCGCCGCCGAGCACCGGGTGCGCCGATTCCGCGCCGTCTCGTCACGCACCGCCTTCCGGTTGGCCGTGCTGCTGGCCGCCGCGCCCTTGAACGTGCCCACGATGATGCTCGTGCAGAAGGAGATGCTGCCGGCATCGAGGCTTTCCCACCTGGCCGAGGTTTTCCTGTCCGGACTGCTGCGCCGGGTCGGCACCGCGACGGTCACGGATCCGGAATCCATTACCTACGAATTCCGAGACGGTGTGAGGCAGGAACTGCTCGCGTCCGGATTCCGCCAGGACACGATGCGCGTGTTGCGGCTGATCGCGGACCGGCTGGCGCCGACCGTGTCCGCCGTGCGCGGGCTGCGGGATGTGCTGCGCTCGCCGGACACCGCGGAGCGTCCGGACCTCGTCGACGATCGGTCGCGACGGTTCGCCGTGGTGGAGCAGGCGGTTCTCGCCGCCCTGGGCGGGGATTACGCCAGGCGCAGCAAGGTGCTGAGCGCCGAGCTTGAGAGAGTTCGCGACGCCTCGGCCCACGATTCACCAACGTTGTCAGCGCGGGGTTCAGCAGCACAGGATTCACCAGGGCACGGTTCATCGGCGGAACGCGTCGAGCAGGAGAAGTCGGGCGGGGTGTCCGAACTTTATCCCACTCCTTCCCATGAACCAGAGAGCACCCCTGTGAGTAGTTCGATTATTGGCTCCGCGACCGAAACCGGTGGCCTCTCGACCCACAGTCGGCCGACTGCGGACGAGCCGGGCGTCGCGGCGGCGCGGCCGACGGGCGGGGCGCCCGCGGCCCACCCGGGAGGAGCAGAAGTGTCCGTCTCCGAGGTGCCAGCCCTCCGACAGCGGCGGCGGCCGGGCGATTTCCCGCCCATCTGGGGAAACGTGCCACTGCGCAACGCCAACTTCACCGGGCGCGAGAGCCTGTTGCGTGAGCTCGGGGAGCGGCTGGACGCCTCCTCGCCGACGGCGGTGCTCCCCGAAGCGCTGCATGGTATGGGCGGTGTAGGCAAGACGCTCGTGGCGGTGGAGTACGTCTATCGCCATATCGCGGACTACGACCTGGTGTGGTGGATCCCGTCCGACGACCCGGCGCTGATCCAGTCGTCGTTCGTCGAGTTGGCCGCGAAGATGCAGTTGGCGAACGTGGATCCCAGCCCACAGGTGGCGGTGCCGGCGGTGCTGGAGGAACTGCGCAACCCCGGCGCTGACCTGCGCTGGCTGTTGGTGTTCGACAACGCCGACCAGCCTGAGGACCTGCGCCAGTTCCTGCCCCAGGGCACCGGCCACATCATCGTCACCTCCCGCAATCCGCGTTGGTCCAGCGTGGCCCGCGCGGTCGAGGTGGACATCTTCAACCGCAACGAGAGCATCGAGCTGTTGCAGCGCCGCTGCCCCGAGCTGACCGACGACGAGTCGCAGCAGCTGGCCGACGTGCTCGGCGACCTGCCGCTGGCCATCGAGCAGGCCGGCGCGTGGTGCGCGGAGACCGGCATGACAGTGCCGGAATACCTGACGCTGTTCGAGCAGCAGCGGGCGGATCTGTTGGAGGACAACGCCCCCATCGACTACCCGGTGACCGTCGCCGCGGCGTGGAACGTGTCGCTGGAGCGGCTGCGCCGCGACTCGCCGCAGGCGTTGCAGCTGGTGCAGCTGTGCTCGTGCTTCGCGCCGGAACCCATACGCCGCAGCATCTTCACCGACCTCCGCGACTCCACGGTGCCGGCGGAGCTGGCCGATGCGCTGCAGAAACCGGTGTCGCTGGGCCGGGCGATCCGGGAGATCAAGCGGTACAGCCTGGCCCGTGTGGATCATCGCAACGACACCATTCAGCTGCACCGCATCGTGCAGGCGGTGGTGCAGGACCAGATGACCCAGGCCGAGCAGGCACGAATGCGCCACATCGCGCACCTGTTGCTGCTCAAGACCGACCCGAAGTTGCCAGGCCTGCCGCGGGAGTGGCCGGTCTACAGCAGCCTGCTGCCCCATGTGCGAGTGTCCCGCGCGGTGGAATGCGACGACACCCAGGTGCGCATGCTCGTCGTCAACCAGGCGATCTTCCTCAACGCCTGGGGCGACTACCAGGGCTCCTACGAGCTCGCCGAGGAAGCCCGCCAGCTGTGGCAGGAGAAGTTCGGCGAGGACCATCCCGACACCCTGTCGGCTGCCCGCCGTGTCGGCACCGCGTTGCGCAGCCTCGGCGACTACGGCCGGGCCAAGGTGCTCGACGAACGCACTTTCGCGCTGCTGCGCGAGACCGTGGGCGATGACCACGAGGAAACGCTGCTGCTGGCCGGTTTGTTCTCCGCGGACCTGCGTGCGGTCGGTGATTTCGCCGGCGCGAAGAGGCTCAACGAGGACAGCTACGTCCGGGCGCGGCGGGTGTTCGGCGACGACGATCCGACCACCCTGTTCACGGCGCACAACCTGGCCATGAGCTTGCGGCTGACCGGTGACTACACGGCGGCCCGGGACCTGGACGAGCGGACCTGGCAGGGCCGCCGCGAGGTGTTCGGTGGCGACGACCGGTTCACGCTGCTGTCGTGGAACGCGCTGGCGCTGGACGATCGCGAAGCGGGCGACTACCTGAAGGCGTCCCTGCTACAGGAAGAAATCGTGCAGGCGCACCGGCAGCTGCTCACCGACGACCACCCGCAGACGCTGACCACGGTGCGCAACCTGGCGGTGGCTCGCCGCAAGTCCGGTGACCACGTGGGCGCGTTGGAGTTGGCCAACGAGGCGTTCGACGGCTTCCGACGCCGCCTCGGCAAGGAGCACCCGGACTCGATGGCCGCGGCCATCAACCTGTCGGTGGACCTGCGGCAGAACGGCGAACTGGGCAAGGCCCGCAGCCTGGGCCGGCGGAGTTGGGAGCGCTATCGCGACACCCTCGGCGAGCAGCATCCGTACGCCTCGGTCGGCGCCACCAACCTGGCGGTGACGCTGCGGCTGTCCGGCGAGGTCGCGGAGGCCCGCCAGTTGGACCAGGACGCGGTGCGGCGGTTCGGCGACGCACTCGGCGCGGACCACCCGTTCACTCTGGTGGCGGCCACCAACCTGGCCAGCGACCTGGCCGCGAGCGGGGACCACCAGGCCGCGCTGGAGCTGGACACCGACACCGTGGCGCGGTCACGGGCCGCGCTGGGCGAGCGCCACCCGTCCACGCTCGCGGTAGCGTTGAACCGGGCGCTCGACCTGTTCGCGCTGCGCCGTGACGCCGAGGCCAAGCCCGAGCACGAGTCCGTGGTGGAGGCGTTTCGCGGGGTCCTGGGCGCGCAGCACCCGGCAACGCTGAGCGCGGAAAGCCGGCATCGGGCCGACTGCGACATCGAGCCGTTGCCGCTCATCTGACCGGGCTCTCGCCTCCGGATGAGTGGGCGACAAGCCTGATCTGAATCGATACAGAAGGCGTCGCCGGGTCATCCCCGGTCGAACCACGCCACCAGCTCGCCGGGTGCGGCGTCCACCTCCGCCGCCACGGCGCACACCAGTTCGGGGAATGTGACCAGACAACGGCTCCCCACCGCGAGACCGAGGCCGATCCAGCCGGTGAACCCGACCGGATCGGCCGCGATCTGCTCCTCGTACAGCGCCTGCGCGCGCCGGGTCTCACCCAGCATCAGGCACAGGTCGGCGGCCGTCGCACCCGGCACCTCGGCCGCCACCGTCTCCTCGGTCAGCGACTTGAACGACTCCGGGTCGCGCAGGCTCCACTCGATCAGGTGAGTCCGCGCGCGGGGCTCGGTGATGCTGGCGGCGGGGCGGACTTCCGGCGCCGGCCCCGGATCACCCCGCCAGGGCCGGCCCTCCCGCCAGTCCGCGGCCACCGCCGCCACGTGATCGGGATCGGGCGCCAGATGCCGCAGCCGCCAGGTCGCGCGGTGATCCAGCACCACCTGCTCGGCCGCGCGGCGATGCCGCTCCGGAACCGGGTGGTGCTGCCAGCTCAGCACGTGCTCCCGCATCGTGGCGACAAAACGTTCGCCGACATCGGTGAGCAGACCGCTGCGCTCGATGGTGTCGATGGCGTCCGTGGTCTGGAGCCGGTGCAGCTCGAAGCTGAAGTGCGCCATGTCGTCCACGTCTTCGGCCCGCCAGAAGTCCGTGACGGCAAGGAAGCTGTAGACGCCGTGGAGCAACCCGTGCAGTGGCCGGGGATCGTCCCGCCATGGGGCGTAGCAGATCTCGTCGCGGTCCTCCACGTCCAGCGTCACCAGGTCGAACAGGCCGTTGAGCTTGCTGTGCGCGAACTCGTGGATGAGCACCGCCGCCAGGCGCGGCGCGTCGGTCGGCAGCGTCAGCTCCACCAGGCCGAACGCGTCGGCCGAGGTCGCGCTGGAATCCCGGAACCTGTTGCGCCGCGGCCGGGGCACCAGCGCGGCCAGCCCGGCGGCTAGTCCCTCCGCCTGTTCGGCGTGCCGGGACACCAGCAGCCGCCAGGCCTGGTCCAAGGCGGACGTCCAGTCCAGAACCGCTTTGTCGGACAACGGTGCGGCCGGCAGCGGGTCGCCGAAGGCCCGGAACGGCGACAGATCGTCCAGCCACACGGCCAGTTCCTGGCCACTGTGCTCCACCCGGATCTGCCGCATCGGCAGCCATCCGGTCAGCTCGACACCCTTGTGCCGTACCGCGAATCCGTCTCGCCCGGCCGTGATCTCGGCGACGTCGTGGCGCTCGCCGCTCGGCACGACGGCCGCGCCGAGTGTGGGAAGCACCGCCAGCCCCGCAAAAACGGGAATACTGGTGCGAAATTCCAGGCCCGCCGACACCGCCGCGGCTGCGGCGACCGAGTGCAGATGGCCAAGCACGAACCACAGCGGCGCGTCGAACGGCACCGAGCCCCGCAGATGGCGCAACGCCTGCGCGGCCCACGAGTGCACCGCCGGCAGCGCCAGAACCCGGCCTGCCGCAGCGGGATCCGTATCCTGAGCCGCCGCGAGCAGGTCCCAAGCCTCGACGATCGGGCCGATCGGGCCATCCATGGCCGGCGCGGATTCCAGCAGCGTGAGCAATGTGACCAGCGCCTTGCTGCGCTTGGCCGAACGCAGCGCGAGCACCGCCTCCCGGCCGCCGCCCCCGTGTGCCAGCGCGTCGAGATCCTTGTGGGACAGGCCGTGCATGGTCAGCCGGCCCACACCCGGCGGGTTCAGCAGCTGCTCGCGCCGGACGCGCTCTGCAGGCGCAGCGCGGCTATCCACGGGTCGTCCGCTTCGCTGAGCAGGTTGGCCACCGAGCGGCGCAGTGCCGGCTCCGTGCATGCGCGCAGGGCGTTGAGGGACACGTCGGTCAGGTCGATCAACTCGGACCGCAGGCTGAGTTCTGGTTCCGGCATGTCACCAGCCCCTCTGTGTGCACGGATCGTGACGAGCCCGACACAAGCCATCATGCATCACCGGACGGGCGTTCCGCTTGACCCAGCAGTAGGAAAGCTCGCCGACAGGCCGCCCAGCCCTGACATTGTGCCAGGCATAGGCCGTCAACGCGCAACGTCCAGGGGTTGACTTGCCCGGACCACGTCCGTGAACAGTGGTGGGTGCAATCGGCAGATGCACGTGCACCGACTCTGTCCATAGTGGACTGTCAGGTGCGATTCCGGGCAGGTCCGCCGCCGCCGGCCACCCCTCTGCCCCGCGAGGACCACAAGGTCCAGCGACGGATCAGAACCGGAACGATGCGGGTGGACCGTTTCGTGCCGGGCAGCAGGTTGAGCAGGCGGTACATGCGGCGAATGTTCGCGGGCGCCTTGGCCATCAGCACCGGTGAGTCGTTCATCGGCGCCTCATCGACGTATTCGAGGCCCGGGTGCCAATCGGCCAGCGCGGCCGGATCGTCGAAGCCGCAGTGGAACCGGGTGTTGTATTTGCGCAGGGTGGGGTCCCATTTCGAGGTGCGCCAGGCCCAGACCGCCACCGTGTCGAACTGTATCTGGCCGGTGGGGAAGGCGTCGACGACGCGGGTCAGCAGCCGGCGGACGTCGGCCTCGGTCAGGTAGGGCACCAGCCCTTCGGCGATCATCAGCACCGGCCGGTCGCGGGGGATGCGGTCCAGCCAGGTCAGATCGGTCACGCTGGAGCCGATCAGGGTGTAGTGCTCTCGCGCCGGCAGGAACTGTTTCCGCAGTTCGACGATGGCGGGGTAGTCCAGGTCGTACCAGTCGACGGTGGCGGGCGGGTCGATCCGGTGCACCCGGGCGTCAAGGCCGCAGCCCAGGTGCAGCACCACCGCGTCGGGGTGATCGGCGAGGAAGCCGCGGGCCCAGTCGTCGTGGGCCTTGGCGCGTACCACGGCGACGAGGCCCATCTGGCTGGCGCCGAACGGACGCTTGTCGTAGTCGGGGTCGAGCCGGCGCATTGCCTGCTCGGCGTACTTGTCGCCGAGGATCGGGTCCCGCAGTCGGTTGTCCAGCGCCTTGGCCCTGAGGACAGGGCTGAGGGTCTTCTGCACTCCGATGAGTTCGGTGTCCTTCACGTCGGCGACATTACCTCCTTTCGGATCGCCGAAATCGATTCCACCGCAGCCACGTTCCTCAGCCGGGGCGGAGGGCGGGATGTCACGCTTTTCGAGCAACGGTCACATTTCGGCGGGCGGGCCGGGGTGGAACCCGCCGGGGGTGAGCACTGCGCGAGACTGCTGCTGCCCGACTATCACGCGGTCTGGGCGTTGCTGCGGGAGATTCCGGCGGTTGATGGAGACCGCACGGTGTTCGACACGGTGACCAGGGTCCGTCGTATGGAATGGGGGCCGGCGGGCCGCTGGATCGAGCTTGACCACATCAACCGGTTCCGTGCGTCCACTCTCACCTGGCGCGATCACGTTGCGATGATCCGTCAGGGCCGGCCGGGGGTTTTGGTGGCGCAGGCCAACGGGATGAACGAGAACGCCTGGCACATGGCGGCAGTACTCGGTGGCCAGCTTGCTCGGCATCGCGCGGAACATATGGCGTGCCGACCGGATTTTCGCCTTCCCCGGCTCGACCGACCGCTACCTGATCTCGCCCATGGTGGCCAATCTCGAGCAAAGTGGCGTGGTCCTGCGGCAGGGCAACGAGGTCGGGCGCATAGCCGTCGGCGCCGAAGACGGCTTCGACGCGGTTGTCCTTGCATTGTTCCCCACTGATCTTGCCGCGTTGCTGAAGGCCAGCGGAATCCGACACGGCCTCGACCTCTCGCTACGCCATGCCCACTGCAAGGTGCTGACCGTGGGGCTGGACAGCCGGGAGCGGGTGCTCGACGACACCAGGCCGCTGCTGTTCTGCCGGGCAAGGCTGGCGATTCTCGTGCAACCCCAGGAATCCCGCTGTGTCGTGGTCTGCACGCGGGTCGCCTCGACCGACGACAGCCACGTGTTGGCCCTGATCCGGGGACTCCTGTCACTGCAGCACAGTTTCGGCGCCGTGCACTGCCGTACGAACCAGCTGCCGAACGAAGGAGTCTGGTCTGCCACCATGCCCGGTCCGGCGACGGTGTTGCCCGATCGCCCGCACGGCATCCATCTCGCAGGCTCGTGGCTGGCGGCTGGCTATCCCTACGACTCAGCGGAAAGCGCCGTCCGATCCGCGTGGAAGGCCGCCGAGGCCGTCATTCGGGAGACACGTTCACTCTGAGCGGCGCCAGGTAGGCCTGTGCGGCATCGTGGGCGGCGTCGATCAAGGCTGGCACGTTCGTGAAGTCGAAGCCCCGCACATGGAGTTCCGGCTGCCCAGGCACACACAGCACCGGCATGAACCCGCGGGCACGGTCGAGGTCGCACTCGTACTGCTGTTTGAGCGCCGCCGCCAGCGCGGCCGTCATCGAGTCCCGCACGTTGCGGAAGGGACCGCGAGACGGCACCCTGGGCCGGCCGTCGAACACGACGAGCGAAGCCGCGCCCAGGTCGATCGCCTGGCGGATCGGGACGTTCGCCACGCACCCGCCGTCGGCGAGAACCCGGTTGTTTCTGTGGACCAAGGGAAAGACGCCGGGCAGCGCGCACGTCGCCAACAGCGCGTCGACGAGATCACCGTCCCGCAGCGCGATGGCTTCGCCGGAGTCGAGATCGGTTGCGACACAGGCGAACGGCGTGGCCAGTTCGTCGAACGTGCGCGCGCCGACCTCGGTGGTGAACAGCTCCGCGAGTCGCTGGCCGCGGAACCAGAACTGGCCGCCCAACAGGTTGCGGAGTTGTCGAAGTCGGGAGTCGCCGATCACGGTGCGGCGATCGCAGCTGGTCCATATCCGGTGCAGGCGCTCCACCGCCGCCTCCGGCGTGTCCGCGAGCACGACGCCGTTGAGTGCGCCGGCCGAGGTGCCCACGACCAGGTCCGGCTGGATGCCGACCTCCAGCACTGCGGCCAGCATTCCGACCTGGGTGCAGGTGGAGGCGGCACCACCGCCGAACACGAACGCCGTAGGTCGAGGCAGGTGCCAGGCGTTCTCCTCGATCACGCGATCGCCTTCTCGATCGCGTGTGCCACGAGCGGGCCGATGTGGTTCTCCAGCCGGAGAACCCTGTCGCGAATCTGTTCGGTCAGTTCCGCCGCCGTGAGGCCGGCGGGATATATGGGCTGTCCGATCGCGATCCTCACCCGCGGACGCCTCCAACGCAGCGGCGGCCAGGCGCGACTGCTGCCCCACACCAGATTGGTGCCGGACGCGCCGATGGGCACGATCGGGGCGCCCGTGGCGATGGCGATCTCTGCGGCGCCACGCCCGTAGTCGGCTGTGGCCGCGTCCTCCGGGGCCGTGATCCGGCCCTCGGGCATGATCGCCACGGAATCGCCGCCGCGAATGGCCGCGATGCCTGCGTTGACCGTCGCGTCGCACCCGCGCAGTGCGGGCAGTGCCCCGATCGCGCGGAGCACCTTGCCGAACGCGCCCCGGTGGAAGTACTTCTGGGCGATGACCAGACGCGGCGAGGTCTGAAGGTGGCGAAACGTCAGCACGCCGCCCGGGACGTCGAAGATCGACCGGTGATTGGCCACATACACGGCCGGGCCAGCAATCGGCCACGTGCAGTCGCCGGGGTCGTCGAACACGAGGTCGGCGACGAGCGGTGTGACCAGTGCGGCGATCCGTGTCATGGCGGACCGGATTCCCCTGTCCAGTCGCGGATGCGCCGGTGTGTTCGGATGCGGGCCAGGGCGACGGGCACGGAGACTGCCCGCCGAGGACGGCAGGCCCAGGGCCGATCGCCGTACGACTTCCCTGTGGTCGCGGGCCATTCGCCCGACGGTGTTGAACGCGGATCGGCACGCGCCTTCGCCGGAGTCGAGCGGATAGCTGTTGTCGGTGTAGCTTCCGGCGAAGTACACCTTGCCGCGCAGCGGCTCCTCAAGCCGGCGCGGGTCGACGTACTCGCCGACGAACACCGCCTCCGACCGGGACAGGTTGTTCCGAGTGCGGACGCGTACCGGCTCGTGCTCCAGCGCGAGTTGCCTTCGCACCTGGTCAAGCACGAAGTCCGGGGCGGTGGAACGAGGGAACGCGGCCAGCGTGACGCAGCGCCGCTCGTCAGGCTGCAGCACCGTCGTGATGCCGCCGCCGGCGTAGATCCGTACGCCCGAGTCCGCCAGGACCGGTTCACGCGGATCCAGATCGATGGTGAACGCCTTGCAGTGCGTGTGGCGGCGGCAATCCATCGGGCGTGCCACGCCGGACCGGTCCAGCAGCGCATAGGCATCGTGCACGAACCCGGTGCAGACAACTGCGTCGAATTTCTCCCTACCGGCCGGCGTCACCACGCACACGCCATCGGTCTCCGGTTCGAGTCTTTCCACCGGAGTGTCGGCACGCAGTTCGACGCCCCGTGACCGGAGCAGTTCGATCCACGGCTCGGTCAGGTACCGATCGGTGGCGCCGGGAAAGGCGAAGGTCGTCCGCTCTCGCCGAGATGTCGCCATTGCCTTCACGAGGGAACGCGTCGACCAGTTCCAGGCCGAACCGAATATGTTCGTGGACTGCGCGCTGTGCCGGGCGACCAGCAATGCCTGCCAGTTCGACCTGGTGATGGCCACCTTGTCCCGTATGGACAGACCCCGGGTCCGGGCCAGGAAGGCGTAGATGTGATCGATCTCCACCCAGGTCCCGTCGCTGCGGCCGGCGAAGCGCCGGCACCGGCGCAGCGAGTCCAGCACGGTGCCGCCGACGCCCGGGATCTCGCGGAACAGCCCGAGCAGGTAGTGGTAGTCGCCGAGGAACAGCCGGGCGCAGTGTTCGCCGTCCGCGGTGACATTGGCCCGGCCGCCGTACAGCGAATCGCGTTCCAGAATCGTGACCTCGATACCCGGCCTGTCGGTCAGGTAGTGGGCCACAGCAAAACCGGATATTCCGGATCCGACGATGCACACCTTCATCGGTACGCCTCCCTTCTGGGCGTAGTAGCCAGAAATGGGCACACCATGTCCCGGGACTGCTTGGGTCTTCGCACGATTCCTCCCGTGGCAACCCGTCCGCGGTCGATACCATTGCGGACGTCACACCGCAGATCGACCGGGTCGCGCCACTTGTTAGCGCACCCTTTCGTTACCACCCAATCGCAGTACCGCAGAATTGATCGACACGGCAAACGCCCGGCCACGGTCGGTGTGAAGGCAGTCGCGGACCGCTATGGGCATTGGCGCCGCGTCCCGCCTCACCGCGGTGCGCTCGGTCCAATGCCGTGCCGTCGAGAATCTGCTCGACATCGGGGGCCACGAGGGGCGTTGGCTGCCGTGGTTGCAGGGCATGAGTCGGCCGCAGCCACACCCCGCCGATCCGGTCGACGAGCGCCGTGGCGCGGTCGCGGATGTCCCGCCCTGACCACAAGGATCCATGTCTCGCAACCAGATCGGCGTTGAGCTTGAGCTCGTTGTGGCGCACCCGGCAGTCGCGTCTTCGTTTGCGGTGGAACCGCCGGCGCTCCGTCGAGCAGTCGCTCGGTCAGCGTGCGCACGTCCTCCCACAACGGACGCCACGGATACATCCCGTGGCACACCAAGGATGGGGGTCCAGGGGGCGAAGCCCTCCTGGCTCGGGGTCTGGGGCGGGAGCCCCAGAAACCACGACGAGAGATCCCGGCGAGCGCACTCCGCGAGCACGGATCGCCCAATCTCGAGTGCCCCCGGTGCGATTCGAACGCACACTGGACGGGTTTTGAATCACCTACGCGGTCCCGCACCCCCCAACTACCTGCGACTCCGCCCCACTGAGCCCCGTCGCTGATCGCTCCAACCGCCCGGTTCGACGGCGATCCGCACCCAGGCTCGCACCCCAGCTAGGGACACCGTGAACGTCTGCGAAGAGCAGACCGAGCGAGGTGGCGTGCTCATCACATGACCAGTCGGGGTACCTGAGGGGCGCAAGACCAGGCCAGGTCTAAGCTGTAACCGTGCCATCAGCGGCTTTGCAAAACTGGAACGGACCACGCCAGGGGCGGATAAACCAGCTTCTTGGCGCGCACAAGGCGGTTGGCGGCGGTGGACGAGGTCGTCGGTGGACGACGGAGCAGATCAATTGGTCGTTGACCATTCGGATAGCCGGTGAGTTTCAAGGGTTCTGCCGCGATCTTCACGACGACGCTGTTGAGTGTTTCGTTCGCAACGTTGCGGGATCAAATCAAGGATTGGCCACCGTCCTACAAAGCAGGCTTACCGATAACCGAAAATTGGATACCGGAAACGCGCATCCCGGATCGCTTGGCAACGATTTTGCGCGATTTGGTATTACTCTTTGGTCTGCATTGGAAGTTGCAGACAGTCGAGCTTCTCGGTGGAATAGAAGCCTGACACTAATGAATCGTGCCCGAAATGCGATCGCACATGCAGATGAAGGTACGCTTTCTGCTCTCAAGGTTGAGGGTTGTAAGCTTCAGCAGCTTGCCACCGTAAAGCGTTGGATTGCGGATGTTAACGGCTTGGCGACACTAATGGATAAAGTCTTGGCTGACTATCTTGCCATCCTTCTCGGTTGTTCAAGGCCATGGTAAGGGGCGATATGAATTCGGGATTGCAGGTTTCAATTGGGGCAACGGTGATGGTGCCCTGGGGGCTTGACATGCTCTCCGGAGAAGTTGTCGATGTCTACGGCGAGGGCGATGCCCGTCGTGTCGTTGTTTTGGTCGACATACCAGGAGCTGACGAGAAAGAGCGCGTCACACTTCCTATCAGGGCGATCTCTATTAGCGATGCAGATCTACCGACAAAAGGTAGCGCGCCGGGGGGGTGGTTTAACCAGCGGTACGAGCGGTCGGTATTCACTGCGATTGCCCGAGTTCTAGAGAGTAAAAAAGTTCAACTCGTTGCAAACTTCACTGAACGTGATCACGAATTCGACGGTGTTGTGCGCACAGAAAGCGCAACCTTGCTTATTGATGTCAAATTTGGAACACGACTTAAGATTGAGAGTTATTTGAGCAATCTTCAGACTAGGCTCAAGAAGTTTTCTTCTCGCTTTGGTCCCGCATTGGCGCTAGTAGTTCTAAATACACCGCCAACTAACTTGAGGAAGATGGCAGCGCAGGGGGCTATGGTTGCGCCAAATGTTACCTGGGTTCAGTGGCGCGGTCCCGAGGACAACGACCGGCTTCGGACGGTCATTGAAGGATTGATCTGATATTTACTGCCCGACTGGAGACCACATCTGTCCTTCTTGGCCTGCTTTCAAGATCTTATGGTCGAGGATATCGGGAAGGGATGCAACTCCTTCGACTACAACGAACAGTTCACGCCCCTCCATTAGAATCACGTTATTGCGCGTCCCTCGGGCGATGTTGAGAAAATGGTCCAGTATATCCTCGTCGAAGCCAATCATTGATAAAAAGAGTCCACGGGTACTTTCAATCTTGCCGTCAACCTTTGCTTTAAAGTCGGCTAGATCGCCGAAATCGGGCGGCCTTGAACGCCAACGAGCTTCGACTAGATAGGTGAGTCCTTTCTTCGACTAGATAGGTGAGTCCTTTGTATTCAAACGCACCATCGAGTTGCTCCCTTGCGGTTCGATATGACGGGCGGTAAGAAATCTCATACAATGAGAAGAGTTTGACGAGAATGCCTTCAAGTTCGTAACCGCGAGATTGTGGATTTTCGTTAGAGTTTGCAAGCTTATTCAAACTTTCTCGGATCTTAGCGAGGTTAGCGGTTCGAGTATCAACCACCTTTTGTCTGATCTGCTGTCGCTGAGCTCGTTCGCGACGAGCAAACTCTTGCGTATCGACAATGACGCGTTGTTCGGTAGCAAGTCTCCGCAGCTCGGCAATCGCGGCTCGTCCGGCAGCCTGATCGGGTGCTTTCTCCTCGGGCTTTGTCAGATTTGCAAGATCCGATATGAGCCTTCTTATTACCTTCTGTCCTTCGACTCCGCGTGTCGTGAGCTCGTCGAGCACGTGACGGGCAATGGTGAATTTGTATGCGTCGGCAGAGTCGTACCTGTCATACATCGATTGCGGCACGCCGGCGGCTAGCATTATAGTACGCATTCGCGACTTGTAGTGAAGCGCTCTTCCGCATACCAAGATTGCGGCCTCCAGTAATTGTGAGGAGATCTCGTCCGCCATCTTGTGGCCTTTCGTGCGGTGTCAGCCGGGCGTAGGTGCGTAGGTAACAGTGTATTGTAGATCAGGGTTGTGACTCGCTGCCAGGGCGGGCTACGTCCATCTAGGTGATCAGGTGCGCTGGGTCTTGCCGGTTGTTGTCGATCGCAGCGTCGCTCGGCTGGTCCTGATGACGCTGCACGCGGTAATATCTTGAAGTGACAGAGCATCCAGAGGCGCTCAGGTGGAAAGTCTACGGTGAGCGGGCCGTATACGATAATCGATGGATCAAGGTAAACCTTGTTGATGTTGAACCGCCTGACGGAAGCCGATTTGAACATCACGTGGTGAAGCTTGATCATGTCGCTATCGCTCTTCTTGTCAACGAGAACGAAGAGGTCCTAACGCTCTGGCGTTACCGCTTCGCGGTCGATCAATGGGGTTACGAGCTGATCGGTGGATTGGTTGAGGACGGTGAAGAGGCGGCGCAGACGGCGGCGCGTGAGGCGGAGGAAGAGACCGGATATCGGCCGATCGGCGAGCCGGAGCACATCGTCAAGTTTCAGCCGTTGCCGGGGATGATTGACTCGCCGGTTGATGTGTTCATGTGGCGTCAGGCGGAGAAGGTGGGGGAGCCGACGGACGCTGAGGAGGCGGCGCGGATTGAGTGGATTTCGGTTGACCGTGTGCTCGATCTGGTGCGGAACGGTGAGGTTCTGGGGTCTGGGGCGATAATCCCGCTGCTGTACTACTTGGCGTCACGCAATAGTGGAGCCGGTGGCTCCAGGTAGGGTCAGATTCTCCAAGCGTCGCCGCTGGCGGTCGGAGCCGATCTGTGAGGCGAGTCTGCGGGCTTGCTGAGCGTAGGCAATGGCTGCCTCTCGATCGCCAGCGGCTGAGTAGGCGAAGGCTAGATCAACGTACATGGCCGTTCGGCCACGAACGGCTGCGCGGGCTGTTTCCAGGGCGCGCACGGCGGACTCAAGTTGCTCTATGGCGTCCTGTTCGCCGAGTTTGGTGAGTGCACCGCCGCGCCAGCGGGCGAGATGGCCGCTGTCTAGCAACAAAAATGGCATTTCGGGGTCTACGGGGTTGGCGGGTAGGTCTTCATCGGCCTGGTCGAATGCGCGTAGAGCATCGTCGCGGCGGCCGGCGGATGCGAGACCTTCGGCGTGTGCGGCGGCGAGCCATGAGCGCAGGAGGTCTGGGACCCGGTTGTTGGCCACCGACCGCGCGAATTCGAGTAGTTCGACGGCTCCAGTGGCGTCCCCGAGGTCCAACAAGATGACGGCCTGTTGTGCTGCCGCGTGAGCGAGCAGGTGGGGTGCCTCTGCTTCGCGTGAAGATACCTTCGCGTCTTCGTGGTATCGCCAAGCTTGAAGTTGCGAGCCGCTATCGAGGGCTGTCCAGCCTGCCAAAGTGCGCGCGTCGGTCATGATGGCCGCCAGGCGTCGGCGGTGCTTTGAACTTACGCTGAAAGACCGAATCTCTTCCATCTGTTTGATGAGGCTGTTGAGCTGGTCGAGAACGGCAATTGAGCCGAATCTTAGATCCGATTCTCGGAGGCCGTTGACCTGGCTTTGGAACAGGTCAAGCGTCGCTCTGTCGATGCTGCGGGCGACGATCAGCCGGTCGCGCAGCTCCTCTGTGCCCTCGTTGAGCAGCTCCGACGGGAAGCCGAGTTCCTCGTTGGTGCGGCCGTAGATCTCCCGGAACAGACGGCGGTACGGGCTCGGTGACCTGGTCGTGGCCGTTCTCCCAGCGGGAGAGCATGACCTTGAGCGATGGCTCCGAGGCTACGGAGACGTTCAGCAGTGACGCACGCATGATCATGAGCCGGACCACCTGGTCCTGGCTGCGTCCCAGCTGCCGCCGGACCGCCTGCAACCTGATCGCGGGCGGCCGGCCCTGTGTCTGTCGCACCATCTCTGCCCCCAGAAATATGTGCTCTGACCTGCTTACCTAACTCCTATTAACTCGGGGCGGTTAACCGCCGACAACTGTTTTTGTGGCGTTGATGACCGTTTCCTGTTGTCATGACGAAAACAGGAATCGGGGGTGTGGCGCCGCTACCGGCGCCGCTTCGACTTCTCGTTCTCATCAGAGATCGCAGAGTCGAGCTTGCTGCTCAAGGTGCCGACCTGGGCGCGGAGGCCGCGCAACTCGCGGACAATGCTGCCCAGCATTGCGACGACGGGATCGTCGGTCGGAGTTGGGGCCGCATCTGCGTCCGGCGGAGTGTCACCGCGGAGCACGGCGCTCAAGTGCTGCGGGTGCCATTCCAGGGCGATCGACAGCGCTTCGAGAGTTCGAGGATTGCGCCGTCGCTCAATCTTTCCCTGCTGTATCTCGCGGACGATGGCGAGCGACACGCCGGACCGGTCGGAAAGGTCCTTCTGCTTCAAGGCGAGATCCGCAGCGCGGGCGTTGATTGCCCCCGCGACCGCCGCCCAGTCCTCGTCCACGTACGCCTCCGTGCTCCGCCTTCACCGCTGACGTTAGCGCGCGTTTTGCGGATCGATCGGTGATAGCGCTGACATCAGCGGTATTTGACTAGTAATCAGAGCTGATGTCGGCGAATTGAGCGCAAATGTCAGTCTTCTGGAGGCATGTAATGAGTACGCCAAGTGGAGCAGTGCCGAACAGTCGGCCTGTCTTCTACACGGTCCAAGAGGCCGCGCAGGTGCTTCGGGTGAACGCGGCGACCATCTACCGCGCGATTCAGGATGACGCGTTTCCGGCTGTTCGGCTCCGGACGCGCTACGTCGTGCCGGCGCGGGCGGTCGACGAGTTGGCCGAGCAGGCCGCGCAGTCGGGTGGTGTTGTCGACATCGCAGAGATGGCGGCTGAGCGCCGGACGGTTCGCGAGATCGAGCGGCTGACCGGGGGTACGTCGCGATGAGCGAGGAGAACTACTACGAGCTGATCGCGGCTGACCTCGATCGGTACGCCGAAGTGCCGGATGACGTCCTGATGGAGATCGTCACGACGGACGGCGCGTGCATGTGGCTCGTCGCGACCGATGACGAGCCGGAGTGGATGAACGAGGCCCTGACGGATCGGGAGTTGGCCGCACGGCTGTGCGCCGGCTGCCCCGTGCAGCGCGAGTGCCTTGAACTTGAGCTGCGGACCGCAGGCGAGCACACGGTAGGCGTCTGGGGTGCTCTGTCCGAGGACGACCGGCGAGCCGTGTACCGCGTGTGGCTGGCTCGACGGCGGCAGGGAGGGCAGCAGACATGACGGTGAACGTCCCGATGCTGCCGTTGCTCGCTGGCTTCGGCGTCCTCCTGGCTCTGGCGCTGATGTGGCGGGCGGGTCGCCGGCGGGCTAAGGCAGCTGCCGAGGCTGCACGGACCGGCGTACGGCTGGTCTCGCTGGCTGGGCGGGTACTGCTCGGCGGAGCGGTGATGCTGGGTGTGCAGTGGCTCGTGGTCACGCACCCTGACAACACGACGCTGTTGGTTGGCGTCTTGGCCGTCCCGGACCTGTTCGCTGCTTACGTGTTGACCAAGGCGCTCACGGTCAGCGCCATCGATGCCCCGGTGCGGCGTCGAGGTGGTCAGCGATGACCAGCCGTGTTACGTCCCGACGAGAAGAGAGGGGAACGGTGGCCGCCTCCGGGCGGCCACCCGGCCCCTCCGGCGAAGTGGCCGCAAGCCTTGTTGAAGAGGCAGCCAAAGCGGCGCAACAGCGGGCCTACCTGACGCACCCGGACGTTGTGGCCCTCCATGTCGAACAGGTGCGCTCGCAGGTGGATCGCCTGTGCTGGGCCGGCATCGTGCTCGGTCTCGCGTTCACGATGACCAACGTCCAAGCCTTCGCCGCTGCTGGCGCGGCGGCGTGGTCGCTGCCGTGGCTGTCGGCCTGGCTGCTAGACCCGATGGTCTCGCTGGTGTTGCTGGCGATCCTGCGAGCGGAGCAGGTGACCGCTCGATACCGGGTGCGCACCGGTCCGTGGGTTCGGCGGGCGAAGTGGCTGACTGTGGCGGCTACCTACGTGATGAACACCTGGGCGTCCTACGCGGCAGGCTCGATTGCGGGCGTGGTCCTGCATTCGGTGCCGCCGCTGGTGGTGTTCGTGACAGTAGAGGCGGTCACGGATCTGCGGGACAAGTTGACCGAATCTGTGGCAAACGCGTTCACGAACGCGGCATCGGTGAAGCGTTCTGGACCCGTTCATGAGCCGGAGCGCAAGCGTCCAGCGCGGCGGAGTGAGCGGAAGCTGTTCGGTGACTACCTTGCCGAAGCGCGGACCGCGTGGTCGCCCGGTGTGGTGATCACTCCGGCATGGGTGCGGTCGGTGACCGACTGCGCGCGAGGTCTGTCACCACGGCTGGCTGCTGAGCTTAGGTCCGAAGTGGAGCAATCCATTGCGGACGATGCGAACAGTGCGACGCCAGAAGTGGTGGCATAGCAATGGTTTCTCGCGACGGTGAGATCGTTCGTGCCGATCCCGTTCTAGAGGCTGAGTTGGTCGACGACGCGGCGCGGGATCCGCGTCAGCCGACCGAACATGGAACCATCCCGTCCTGGTGGCGGCGTTCACCGCGCGTGCCAACGGCGCTCAAGAGTTGGCAGGCAGCGCGACACGCGGCCAAGGACGGTGCCGTATGGGCGCTGCGTTCACCGACGAGGTTCACGGGCGCGGTCGTTCGTGGAGTCGTCGCCGCTGCACGGCTATGGCGGAAGTGGGTCACCGTTCAGGACTACCGCGACGCTGCGGAGCAGTCGGAGAAGCTGGCGGACAAGTTCACCGAAATCCGTGCGTTGACGTTGTTTCGGTGGAAGGTCACGGCGGCAGTGGCTGCGGCAACGGCTGTCGTCGTGCTGGTGACTCATCTTCTCTATGGCTCGGTCGTGCTGTGGATCGGCGGGACGGTCGCTGCGGTCGCGCTGGCGGTCCTCGGACGGAGGAAGGAAGGGAGCCCGGGGCGCAAGCCCGTGCTGTCGGGGCCACGGTCGATGACGTGGACGATGGATCCGCAGGTGCTGGTGGACGCGTTTCGTGACGCGAAGCTGATTGGCAAGGACGAAACGCTTCGGCTCGTCGAGCGAGCGTCACGGCAAGGCGACGGGTGGGCAATCACTGTCGACCTGCCGGCTACTCGCAAGGCAGCAGACGTGATCAAAAACAGGGAGGCCCTTGCGTCGGCGCTGGCGGTCGACGAAGTGCAGCTCATCGTGGAGCGAGTGCGCGGCAACGGCGGACATGCCGGCCGAGTGGCGCTGTGGGTGGCAGACGAAGACCCGTACGCCGCTCCGTCGGTAGCCACGCCGCTGCTACGGGTCGAGCACTGGGACGCGTGGCGTCCGGTTCCGTTCGGGCAGGATGCGCGTGGTCGGAGGGTCTACCTCCCGCTGGTGTGGACGTCGCTGTTGATCGGCGCAATTCCTAGGCAGGGCAAGACTTTTGCGGAGCGGTTGGCAGCCGCGGGCTTGATCTTGGACCCCTTCACGCGGCTGTATGTGGCTGACTTCAAGGGCGGGAAGGACTGGGACGCGTGCCAGCCGTGCGCGCACCGGTTCTTCTCCGGCGACGAAGAGGAGAACCTGTTCGCCTTCAAGGCATGGCTTGAAGAGCTGGTGTCGGAGACGCAGGGGAGGTACGCGCGAATGCGGCTGCTCGACGACGAGACGTGTCCCGAGTCGAAGATCACTCCGCAGATCTCGCGGACGCCTGCCCTGGACATGCCGATCACGGCCGTGATCGTCGACGAGGCGCACATTCCGCTGGAGTGCCGGACCCAGGTCGACGTCGAAGGCAAGCGCGAACCGCTGGGGAAGTACCTCGGCGATCTCCTGACCTGGCTGGCGAAGAAGGGGCCAGCGGCGGGGATCGTCGTCGTCCTGGCCACGCAGCGACCAGACGGAACCTCGTTGCCGACCTCGCTGCGGGCGGTGCTGGGCTCGCGGTTCGCGTTGCGGGTGATGGATTGGCGGGACTCGAACATCATCCTTGGCGAGCAGATGAACACCCGTGGCTATGACTCGTCGAAGCTTTTGGCTTCGCACAAGGGAGTTGGGATCCTGCGGCCGGATGGAGAGACTGAGGCCGGCGCCGATGCCCTCGCGATGACGGTGCGGACGTACTACATGCCGAACAAGGACTGGAAGGAGATCTGTCGGCGCGGCCGAGCACTCCGCGAAGCGGCGGGAACCTTGAGTGGTCATGCGATCGGTGCGGAATCGACACCGATGCTCGATCATGCAGCCGTGGCAAAGGCGGTCGGCGCGAGCAACGTCGATGAGTCTGAGCCGACGGAGTTGGCTGAGCCGCTGGCGTCCGTTGTGGACTATCTCGGCGGCGATCTTGATGAGGAGGATGGACGCGCGTTCGTGCCGACCGCTGAGTTGGTCGAGGCGCTGGGCGTCGAGCCGACCAGCTTCGGCAGGCAGATGAGTGACCTTGGATGCCGGTCGCGTCGGGAGCGGATCCCCAACGCTGACGGCTCGGTTCGGCAGGTGCGCGGTTACTTCACCGCAGACATCCGCGCGGCTGTCGTGGCTGCTGGTCACGAGGAAGCCGGGCCGTGAGAGTTGGATGCCGGTCGAGGTAGGCGATATTTCGTGACAGGTTCCGTGACGAGTGGGGATGCTGCCGAAGTTGTCACCGAACCTGTCACGGAAGTTGCAGGCGGCCCGTGTAAGTCCAGGCAGGACGCCCTGGTGCACCTGTTGTCGCACCACGCTTCTCTCGTTGGACGTACCAAGACACGCGTTCGCCGCTAGCGGCGAACGCGTCACATGCCGATAGACCCGTCACAGCTGCTGTGACGGGTTGGTGGTGCGTTGACCAGCGCAGATAGGTCTGTGACGGGTGGGACAGGTCCAGCGCTATCCCGCCTTACCCGTCACAGAAGCACCTCGTAGGTCCGGACCGGACAGTGCTACCGAAGCTGCGCCATTGGACACAGCGATCGTCAGATGCTGGTCGCTCAGCCAGGCGATCCGTGACGGGACGCCCGGGAGACCACACAGCGGGTTCGTGAGTGCGGCAGCGATTGATGTCGTTGACGCGCCCTCCGACCAGTCCACTTGGCACAGGTCATTCGACTCGGCGACGACGGAGGGGACGGACAGAAAGAGGCCGGTCCGCCGGAGCAGCGAGCTTGCGACGGCGGATGCAAGTGTCCGTCCGTCCGTGGTCACGTCGCGTTCGGCATCGGTCAAGGGGGGGCAGCTGCTGCCGGTTCAACAACGCTGGATCATGGTCAGCGTGCGCGGCTCGCCACGCGACATACGACACGGTCGCCAGCGAGACCCGAGCAGTGGTGCCCAACAGGAACAGGTCGACGTGCCGCCGGTAGAGGTGCGTGCGCAGCCCGGCAATACCAAGCAGGCCAAGGGATGTTTCTCTCGGCAACAGGGCCGAGAGCAGAGGCACCTGAGACTCTTTGTGTACGTGCAGGATCAGGTGATCCGCGAGCGGGCAGACCATCCGGAACGCTGACGGCGCAGCTTGACGTGCAATGCGGAGGATCTCGCCCTCAAGGAAGCGCTGCGCGGGTGCGACGGCATCCGGCAGTAGGAGTTGTCGGACGTCGGCGGGTACCGGCGCACTGCAACTGTCCAGTGCGGCAACCAACTGTCGGCGCGTGGCCGTGTTCACGGGGTCGAGAGCACGCACCACGGCTGGCCGGACAGCGGACGTGGACTCGGCCGTGAACCGATGACGTAATGCGGCCAAGCGTCGGACCAGGGAGAGACGGTGCGGCAACTCACCGACCGCCTGACACTGCATGGGATTCACGTCGCGCGCGGCGGCTGGCCGCCGTCGCACGCAGCGTGGCCCGGCAGTCGAGGCATCGGTTCCGGCAGGCGCATTGGGGGACCCACGAACACCAGAACCCGTCTACGGACAGGTAGGCAGCACGTCCGAACAGTTGCTTCGTCTCTGCGTCTTCAAAGACCAGATGCCGATCCAGGTATGCACGTTCGCCTTCGACCTGGATGAGCATTCCGAGCATCAGCGCGTCCGTCTCCACTATCGGTGGCTGCGGGAAGCGGCTGCGAGCGCCAAGCTCGGCGTCGATACGGTCGACGTGCCGGCGGCGTTGAATCTCCCGACTCGTGAGGACCACGGCGAGGAGCAGCAGCGCAAGCAAGCCAGCCGAGCCCACAAGAGTGAGAACGGCCAACGCGGGATCCATGGGGCGCCTCCTTCCACGTGTGACAGCAGAAGTCAGCTTTTCGTGACCGCTGGATCAAGTAAACGACCTGGTAATGTCGTGTAGCGACCTTTGACGGCCTGGCCGGGTCGGCGCTGACATCAGTGGATGGAGGTGGGACGTGGGTGAGTCCGCTCGAACCGTTCTCGAACAGATGATCAGGGATCGTCGGCTGACGCCGGACGAGTTCTGCGAAGAGGCGGAGCGCTACGCCCGCGACCGCTCGGACGTCGTCCCGATCAGCACGCGGCATCTCCAGCGTCTAATGGCCGGGCGTCGTGCCGATGGAAGGCTGCTGGGGCCAGTTCGACCGGCCACGCGTCGGCTGCTGGAGGGAATGCTCGGTGTGCCAATAGATGCCCTGATGGCCTCTCCAGCGACCGACGAGTCTTCGGCGGCGGACGAGATTGAACTCCGCGCACGGCTTGCCGGCGCGCGTGGAGTCGACGCGCAGGCCGTCGACCTCTTTCAACAGAAATTGGACCTGACGCGGGTGATGGACCGCAAGGTCGGAGCACCTGCCCTTCTGGGGGAGCTTCGCCATCAGATCGAGCACATGGACGAGATGCTGCGCTACTCGTCGCAGGCTGGCGTTCGGTCGGCATTGGCTCGGGTGCTCGTCGATGCCCGCACGCTGGCTGGGTGGCAGTCCTTGGATCAAGGGCTGACGGTTGATGCCTGGCGTCATTACGACGAAGCGAAGGCGGCGGCTCGCGAGGCCGGTTCTACAGCGCTGCTGTCGTACGCGACGGCAGCCCAGGCGGTCGTGCTGATCGATATCGGGGAGACCCATTCGGCGGTCGAGTTGGCGGCCCACGCGCTGCGGGCGGCGGACGAATGCCCGGCCTTGCTGCGGTCGTGGCTGAACGCGGCCTACGGGGACGCCTGCGCGGCTGATCGGCGGGAGGTGGAAAGCCTCCGCGCGTTCGATCGGGCTGCCCGTGCCATGCCGGCCGCCGTCGATCCTGCCGAGACGCCATATCTCGTCTTCGCGTCGATTCACCTTGAACGATGGCGCGGAAGTGCGTTGGCGCGACTGGGGCACCGCGATGCCTCCACGACGCTCGTGGACGCGTTGGAGCGGTTGGATCCCACCTTTGCGCGTGCTGAAACGGCGCTGCGGGTAGATCTGGTTCAAGTACTTCGGGCGGCTGGAGCGCGCGACGAAATGACGGTTCACGCACAGCGAGCGACGATGCTGTCGCTGCAAATCGGGTCTGTACGGCAGCGGAACAGGCTGGGGTTGCTGGTCGGCTAAGACGCTGGCTTACGCTGTCGCTTAGGCATTCGTGAGGCCAGGATCTCGGCTGCCTTGCGGTCTGAGGCGGCGACCCAGGCCGCGTAGACCTTGAGCGTGGTGGCTCCGCCGCCGCCGTGTCCGAGACGACCGGCGACCGTTCGCAGGTCGACGCCAGCCGTCAACAGCTCGGTCGCCGAATAGTGCCGCAAGGCGTGAATGTGGGTGTCGATGCCGAGCCTGGTCCCCATGTCCTTGTATCGCTGGGTGACAGCGTTGGGGGAGTAGGGCGCGGAGTGGTCTTCGTCCTTGCGGGTTCCGGTGAAGACGAACAGGTTGGGCGTGAACTGTTTGTCGACGGCCTTGAGACGGTCGCGTACGCGGTCGCGGTGTTCGCGAAGCAGGGTCATGGTTTCGCTGTCGAGCGCGATGCGGCGCATCTGGTGAGTCTTGGTGGCCTTCTCCACGCTGACGCCTGCCACCTTGACGTAGTTGCGGCGGACTTCCAGGATGCCTTCGACGTCACCGGATTCGCTGTCCAGGTCGGCATCCAAGCCTTTGATGTCGGAGAAGCGGAGGGCACAGGCTTCGCCGCGTCGGATGCCGGTGGTCATGACGAGCCAGACGAGGGTGCCCCAGTCGTCGTCTACACGGAACGCTTCTTCGACGAGGCGGGCGGCTTCGCTGGATGACGGCGGGTCAGGCTCGGGCGGCTTCTTGCGGGGTTGTTTGGCTGTGCGGGCCGGATTTGAGGTGATCCACTGCCAGCGTTCGGCCGTGCTCATGGTGCCGCTGATGATGGTGTGGATCTGGCGGACGGTGGCGGCTGCCATCGGCCGGCAGAGGTGGGCCTTGCAGCCGTCGGCCGTGCAGTCGTGTTCGTGCTCGGTCTTGTGGACGATGAAAGCCTTGCCCTTGCAGCGAATACGGCACTGGCGAAGCTCGGCGTAGAAGTTCTCCAGGACGCGCGGCGTGATGTCCTTGACCGGGCTTGAGCCGATGGCGGGCTTGATGGTGCGGTCGATGTAACCCTGGTAGGTGTGCCGCGTCGTGGCTTCGATCTCGTTCACGCGCATCCATTCATCGATGGCGTGGCTGAGACTCACGGACGTTTCCGGGACGCGTTGGGCATCGACTTGGGCGAGCAGCCTGGTAAGCGCCTTCTCGGCGCGCTTTTCGGCGGCTTTGTCGGTCCCTGGAACGGTTTCGCGGAGGTACACACGCTTGCCGGTGACGGGGTCCAGACCGGCGTAGACGGAGACGCGGAGGGTGTCCCCGCGCTGCTCGATGCCGCCTCTCTGGCGGCCAGTTGTGCGCGCAGCACTCATGGCCCCAAGGTTACTCGCACCCGGGGCCGCACCCAATGATCAACTAGTGATCCTCATATTTGGTTGTTCTTGCTGGTCAGACTGGGTGCCCCCGGTGCGATTCGAACGCACACTGGACGGGTTTTGAATCCGTTGCCTCTGCCGTTGGGCTACGGGGGCGTGTTCAGGGGGATGACTCTACGCGACCGGGGTGGAGGGGGTTTGCAGGGGGCCCTGGGTGTGGGGGTGTAGGGCTGATCACGCGGTGGAGGCGGGTGGAGGGGGCACACACTGAGTAAACTGCGGTTTCGGTCCACTCGTCAGGGTGGATTCCACGATCGCACAGGAGGACCGCGGTGACCCAGCCGGCTGCCGAGGCCCAGACGCAGGCTGCTGCCCCGCAGCGTCGGGTGCTCGTCGCGGAGGACGAGGCGCTGATCCGACTCGATCTGGTGGAGATGCTCCGCGAGGAGGGCTACCAGGTGGTGGGGGAGGCGGGTGACGGCGAGGAGGCGGTGAAGCTTGCCGGCGATCTGCGCCCTGACCTGGTGATTCTTGACGTGAAGATGCCGAAGATGGATGGCATCGAGGCGGCGTCGGTGATTGCCAAGGAGCGGATTGCGCCGGTGGTGATCCTGACGGCGTTCAGCCAGCGGGATCTGGTGGAGCGGGCGAGGGACGCGGGCGCGATGGCGTATCTGGTGAAGCCGTTCGCGAAGCGGGATCTGGTGCCGGCGGTGGAGCTGGCGATGAGCCGCTTCTCGGAGCTGCAGGCGCTGGAGAACGAGGTCGCGAGCCTGACGGACCGCCTGGAGACCCGCAAGGTGATCGAGCGCGCGAAGGGCCTGCTGATGAGCGCGCAGGGCCTGACGGAGCCGGAGGCCTTCCGCTGGATCCAGCGCACGGCGATGGACCGCCGCACGACGATGAAGGCGGTGGCGGAGGCCGTGGTCGACAGCATCAAGTGACGGTGACGTCCTTGAGCACCGAGGTGGGGAGCTTGCCGGCGTCGGCGGGGTACTGCCGGACGTCGAAGGTGTGCTGTCCCCGGGCGACGCTGCCGGCGCTGAAGATGACGGTGTAGCGGCCGCCGAGACCGGGCCCGCCGGTGTCGGTGGGCTGCCCGCAGACGAGCTTGCCGTCCTGCCACACCTCGAAGCCGGCGATGCCGGCGACCTCCTTGGTGTAGCGGCCGTCCAGGGTGATGTTGAGGACGACCCGGCCACCGTCCTCGCTCGATGTGACGACGACGCGCGGCAGCTGGACGTCGGCGGGGGCGGGCTGTAGCGGCGCGAGGGCGGCGGGCGGCACGGGCCCGCTGTGGTGGAGCTCCAGGTAGCTCTCGACGATGGTGGCCTCGCCCCGGGCGGACCGAAGCACGTACGGACTGAGCTGGTCGGGGCCGCCGAGACCGAGCAGCGGCGGGGGCAGGTCGGCGTAGACGGTGGTGACGGAGTCGGCGGGCACGGGCCCGGGAACGGCCTGCGCCAAGGGATAGGTGGTGTCGCCGAGCTGCACGGCCAGGCCACCGACGTCCAGCCCGTCGCCGGCCCGCACGGTGGCGACGTAGCGGGCGGAAACGGTGCCCACCAAGGGTTTGCGGGAGATGCCGATGCCCGGGGCGCCCTCGCCGGGAGCCAGCGCACGGAGGGTGGCGGGCACGAGGGAAACCTCGCTCACCGGATCGACGGAGGTCGGGGAGCCGGAAAAGCCGGCGCCGCCGACGAACACCCGAGACTTGAGACCGGCGGGGCCCTGGAATCCGAACAGGACAGTGGTGGACCGCGCGGGTAGGGCGATGCCGCCGAATCCGATCTCGCGTCCGTCCTGTAAGACCGTAATACCGTCGGACCGGAGCGCGATCTCGAATCGGTGCGGCACGCCGACGCCGCGGGGCGGAACGGGATCCGAGCGGGATTGGCCGACTCGCGGAACGTCGTCGGCGGCCAGCACCCGGGCGCCCTGATCGTCCACGACGATCTGCACGGTCCCGGGCGGAAATGAGGGCCCCACGCGGTCGACGGGACCGGGACTGAGGTCGACGGTGAGTTGGCCGCCGGGTCCGGCCGCGTCGGTCACGACGGCTATTCGGCCCAATTCGCCATTCGACGCAAGCTCGATGCGCGAACGGGCACGCAACACCGCCTGATCGGTGCCGCATTCGAGCCCGATCACGAGCCCGCCACCCCCGCTGCCTGCGTCGACGCAGCCCTGGTAGCCGGACAGGTGCCAGCGACTGGTCAACGTGCTGAGGTCGGAGAAGTCGTCGAACAGCCCGGTCAGCGGCTTTTTCCACGAGTTGTCGGGAGCAGCGGCGGGCGTCCCGGTGGCCGTCGCCGGGTTGGACCGCTTGCCGTAAGCATCGACGGCGCGCACTTCGATCGAGTAGGACACGCCTGTCCGAAGTCCGTCCAGTCTCACTTCGGGCTGTATGGTCAGCAATGTGTGGTCCAGTACGCCCCCGTGGCGCCAGGTCACCTCGTACCCCGATGCTCCGGCATCGGTCCAGTCGGCGCGCAGCGCACCGACTTCCGAAGTCAACCGCAGGTCGGCCGGTGTCGCCGGTCCGCCGATTGGTTGTGGCACGAGAACGTTACGGTTGGTGAATCGGTCCACCCGCCTGATCTCCGAATTCGGGGAGGGTGGTGTGTTTTGGGTCTGCTGAACCTCGCGGAGCACGACACCCGCGCTGACCAGCAGAAGGATGGCTCCCAGCGGTACCAGCAGGCGTTTCGGCGGGACCATTCGGGCATGGTAGGCGGGCCGATCGACACGGAGATAGCTCCGTTGCCGAGTTGAAATCGGTATTTCCGCTAGAAGAGCTAACGTAAACAGTTGTGGCGTTGTGCATCGGTATGGCAACGGAGGGTTCTCGCAACGTTGCGGTCTGGTCACGGAAACGTCCGCCGCGATGACTGTGGAGCGCTTCATCGCCTAACTTCCGCGCAACCCCCAAATCAGACGGGGTCGGACGGTTCGTGCTATCACACGACCGCGCAGCTCGGAGAAGGGACGTCACGTGCGTAACCGGACGGTGAAGGCCGCGGTGGTGGTCATGGCCGGCGCTTTGGCGCTGGCAGCCTGCGGCACGAACAAGACCGAGAGCGGCGGAGGCGGCTCCGCCAGCTGCGACACGAGCAAGGGCACGCTGACGGTCGGCGTGATCTCCCCGCTCACCGGCAGCCTTGCCGCGCTGGGTCTGGGCATCCAGCACTCGGCCGAGCTGGCGGTGGCCGAGGCCAACGAGAAGTGCACGGTCAAGGGCTACAAGCTGAACCTGGACGCCGAAGACGACCAGGCGACCCCGCAGACCGGCGCCCAGGCGGCCACCAAGCTGTCCTCGGACTCCACCGTGGTCGGCGTGGTCGGCACGCTGAACTCCTCGGTCGCGCAGACGGTGCAGCCGATCCTGTCGGGCAAGAAGGTCCCGCAGATCTCGCCGGCCAACACCAACCCGTCGCTGACCAAGGGCGCGGACCTGACCAACCCGAAGCGCCAGTTCCCGAGCTACTTCCGGGTCTGCACCACGGACAACTACCAGGGCCCCGACGCGGCCGACTACCTGGTGAAGAAGGCCGGCAAGAAGAAGATCGCGATCATCCAGGACGGCAAGACCTACGGCGCGGGCCTCGCCGCCGCGTTCACCGACCGGGCCACCAAGGACGGCGCGGAGATCGTGGACAAGGAGCAGGTCGGCGAGAAGGACACCGACTTCTCCGGCGTGCTGACCAAGGTCAAGGCGGCCAGCCCCGACGCCATCTACTACGGCGGCGAGTACCCGGTGGCCGGCCCGCTGTCCAAGCAGGCCGCAGGCCTGGGTCTGAACGTCCCGCTGATGGGCGGCGACGGCATCTACGACCCGAAGTTCATCGACCTCGGCGGCAAGGAGGGTGACCTCGCCACCTCGGTCGGCGCGCCCACCGACCAGCTGGACAGCGCCAAGGACTTCGTGAAGGCCTACTCGGCCAAGGGTTACAAGGACCCGTACGCGGCGTACGGCGCCTTCTCCTACGACGCGGCCAACGCGATCATCGCCAGCCTGGCCAAGACCCTCGGCGACAGCGGCACCTGGAGCGACAGCCAGCGCGACAAGCTGATCACCAACATCGGCTCGTACAGCGCTTCCGGCGCCACCGGCCAGGTCGCGTTCGACCAGTACGGCGACAGCACGAACAAGGTGCTGACGGTCTACCAGGTGTCCGGCAAGGACTGGAAGGCCGTGCAGACGGGTCCCTTCGAGGGCTGACCGCTCTACTGACATGAGTTCAGGATCGGCGGGGGTGGGTGCCTCACAAGGGCCTCGCCCCCGCCGTCTATGGAGGTAGCAGTGGGAACCCTGTTGCAACAGATAGCCAACGGGCTCATCTTCGGCGGCCTGATCGCCATGGTGGCCCTCGGCTACACGATGGTCTACGGGATCATCCAGCTCATCAACTTCGCGCACGGCGAGATCTTCATGACCGGCGCCTTCGGCGGCCTTGCCGTCTACTCCTGGGTTCTGCCCCCGGCCGCGCAGCAGATCTGGTACGTCGCGCTGCCGGCGATGCTCGTCGGCGGCGCGATCGTGTCGGTGGTGGTGGCGCTGCTGATGGAGCGCTTCGCCTACCGGCCGCTGCGCAACGCGCCCCGGCTGGCGCCGTTGATCACGGCGCTGGGCGTGTCGGTGTTCCTGCAGGAGCTGGTCCGGATCTTCTTCCCGGGCGCCAGCTCGGCGGTGCCGTTCCCGAACGCCTTCATCACCGCCCCACTGCACATCGGGTCGATCACGATCCCGGCCAGCGGCCTGCTGATGCTGGTCGTGTCGGTGGTGCTGTCGATCGTGCTCGAGACCTACGTCAACGGCTCCCGCATGGGCCGCGCGATGCGCGCCACCGCGCAGGACCCGGACACCGCACGGCTGATGGGCATCAACCCGGACCGGGTCATCGTGCTGACCTTCGCGATCGGCGCGGTGCTGGCCGGCGTGGGCGGTGTGCTGTACGGCACCTACATCCACAACGTGGATCCGTACATCGGCTTCCAGAACGGCCTGTTCGCCTTCGCCGCGGCCGTGCTCGGCGGCATCGGCAGCATCCGCGGCGCGGTGATCGGCGCCTTCGTCATCGGCCTGATCAAGAACCTGGCGGACATCTACCTGCCCGGTGGCACCGCGTACGACTACGTGTGGATCTTCATCCTGCTCATCGCGGTGCTCGTGTTCCGGCCGCAGGGTCTGTTCGGCGAGGCGGAAAGGGTGCGGGCATGAAAGCGATGGCTCGACCGCTCATCATCGTCGGCTCGATCGTGGTCATCATCGGCGCGCTGTTGCCGTGGGCCACCTTCGTGCTCAACGACGGCCCGTACCCGGACAAGGCGACGCTGGAGTTCTTCGACGCCCCGTTCGGCCTGAGTTCCTTCCGGCTGTACCTGGAGATCCTGGGCCTGGCCGGCCTGGTGTTCTGCTTCGTGCCGCTGCGCGACAAGATCCGCGTGCTCAAGGCCGTCGGCTGGGGCACGCTCGGCGTCGCCCTGATCAACACGCTGTTCATCATCGGCGACGGCGGCGGTTTCGGCGCCGTCACGGTGGCTGACGGCGTGACCGCGTTCGGTGGCATCGCCGCCGTCATCGGCGCGGCGGTGCTGCTGTACGGCGCTTTCCAGCTGCCGGCGGAGCCGAAGGTGGTGATCAACCCCAAGCTGCCGTTCTGGGCGGAGTGGCTGATCCTGCTGGTGGCCTTCGTGGCGCTGCTGCTGCTGATCACCGAGACGCTCACTGCGGGCGGCCACAGCGGCGTGTCCGATCCCTACATCGGCCCGCTGTTCCTGTCCTACCTGAGCGCGGCCGGGGCTCTGCTCGGCGTGCTGTGGGCGGTCGGCGTGACCAAGTGGATCTCGGACATGTCCGAGCGCCACCGGATCTTCAGCATCCTCGTGCTGGTGGCCTGTGCCGTGGCGGTGCCGTTCACCTCGCTGGGCAACGACTACTGGATGACGATCACCGCGAACATCGGTGTGTACGCGGCGACTGCCATCGGCCTGAACATCGTGGTCGGCCTGGCCGGCCTGCTCGACCTCGGGTACGTCGCCTTCATGGGCATCGGCGCCTTCGTGGCGGCGAACCTGTCCGGCGCCGTCGCCGCCGAGTTCGGCATCCGGCTGCCGTTCCTGCTCGCGGCGATCGTCGCCGGCATCGTGGCCGGTATCTTCGGCGCGATCGTCGGCTCCCCGACGCTGCGTGTGCGCGGTGACTACCTGGCCATCGTCACGCTGGCCTTCGGTGAGATCTTCGTCCGCGTCTCGCAGAACAACATCGGCGGGCTGACCGGCGGCTCCAACGCCATTCCCAACATCCCGGATCTGAGCCTGTTCGGGACCGGCTTCAACGACTCGCTGACGATCGGCGGCGTCCAGCTGCCGTCGGGTGTCCTGTACTACTTCCTGATCGTGGTTCTGGTCGCGCTGGTGATGTTCGTCTTCGGCAACCTGAAGAACAGTCGCATCGGCCGGGCCTGGATCGCCATCCGCGAGGACGAGGACGTCGCCCGGGCGATGGGCGTGAAGACCGGGAAGCTGAAGATCCTGGCCTTCATGACCGGCGCCACGCTGGCCGGTCTGGCCGGCGCGGTGTTCGCGCACAAGCTGGCCACCGCCTCGTACGACAGCTTCCAGTTCAACCAGTCGGTGACGCTGCTGGCGGCGGTCATCCTCGGTGGCATGGGCACGATCCCCGGCGCGGTGCTCGGAGCCGCGCTGCTGTTCGTGCTGCCCGAGGAGCTGCGGCAGTTCTCCGACTACCGGCTGCTGTTCTTCGGCCTGGCGCTGGTCGTGATCATGCGGTTCCGGCCGCAGGGTCTGATCGCCGACCGGCACCGCCGGGCGGAGCTGGCCGATCAGGACGTGACCGGCGAGTCACTGGACGACACGGTCATCAAGGAGCCGGTCGCCGTCGCGGGAGCCAAGGAGGCCGGCGCATGAGCACTCCTGTGTTGCAGGCGCGGGACGTGTCGATGGTCTTCGGCGGCCTCACGGCGTTGAAGAACGTGTCCCTGAACCTGGACGAAGGCAAGATCGTCGGCCTGATCGGGCCGAACGGCGCCGGCAAGACGACGTTCTTCAACTGCCTGACCGGCCTGTACACGCCGACCACGGGCCAGGTGCTGCTCAAGGGGGCCGTGCTGCCCGGCGACCCGGCCGAGGTCACCGCGGCCGGCGTGGCCCGCACGTTCCAGAACATCCGGCTGTTCCCCAGCATGACCGTGCTGGAGAACGTGTTGCTGGGCCGGCACGTGCGGATGAGGCAGGGTCCGCTGGCGTCGCTGTTCCACGGCCCGTCGTTCCGTCGCGGCGAGGCCGCCGCCCGGGACCGGGCCCGCGAGCTGCTGGCGTTCGTCGGGCTGGGCAAGGTCGAGGACGAGCTGTCCCGCAACCTGCCCTACGGCGACCAGCGGCGGCTGGAGATCGCCCGCGCGCTGGCCACCGACCCGGCGGTGCTGCTGCTGGACGAGCCGACCGCCGGCATGAACCCGCAGGAGACCGAGGCCGCCCGCCAGCTGATCTTCCGGATCCGCGACCTGGGCATCTCGGTGGTCGTCATCGAGCACGACACGAAGTTCATCTTCACGCTGTGCGACCAGGTCTCCGTGCTGGTGCAGGGCGAGCTGCTGGTCGAGGGCACCCCGGACGTGGTGCGCGGCGACCCCCGGGTCGTCGAGGCGTACCTGGGCAAGCCGCCGGAGGAAGTCGAGGCCGAACTCCAGGCCGTGCAGGAGGGAGAGACGCCGTGAGCGAGCTTGCGAGCGCGGCGCCGGGAGCGACCGCCACCACCCCCACCCGTCCGCTGCTGGAGGTCCGCGGCCTGTCCGTGGCGTACGGGGCGATCGAGGCCATCCGGGACATCACGTTCTCGGTGCAGGCCGGGCAGATCGTCAGCCTCATCGGGGCCAACGGCGCGGGCAAGACCACCACGCTGCGCACGATTTCCGGGCTGTTGCGGCCCAAGCGCGGCGAGATCCTGTTCGAGGGCCGTCCGATCCACACGCAGCCGGCGCACGCCATTCTGGGCATGGGCGTGGCCCACTGCCCGGAGGGGCGGCGGTTGTTCCCGCGGATGACCGTGGAGGAGAACCTTCAGCTGGGCGCGTACACCCGGTCCGACGACGGCGTCGCCGAGGACATGGAGCGGGTGTACGAGCTGTTCCCGGTGCTCGGTGAGCGCCGGGGCAACAAGGCCGGCCTGTTCTCCGGCGGCGAGCAGCAGATGCTGGCCATCGGCCGGGCGATGATGTCCCGGCCGCGGCTGCTGATGCTGGACGAGCCGTCGATGGGCCTGTCGCCGATCATGACGCAGCGCATCTTCGACACCATCCGCAACCTGCGCGACCTGGGCACCACGGTGCTGCTGGTCGAGCAGAACGCGCTGGCCGCGCTGGCCCAGTCCGACTACGCCTTCGTGGTCGACCTCGGCCGCACCACGCTGGAGGGCACCGGCCACGAGCTCCTGGCCGACCAGCGCGTCCGCGACGCCTACCTCGGCGAAAGCTGACCACCGCGGCCCTTTTGCTGTTAGGAAGGGACCATTCCTCCACTCCGAGTGGAGGAATGGTCCCTTCCTAACTTCAAGTCGTGGCTGAAGTGGGGTGCGAGGGTCGCTCGATCAGGTGGTCTTTGCGCCGGTGGTGTCGCGGATGGCGCAGGTGAGGCGGGCGGTGCAGACGCGCTTGCCGGCCTCGTCGGTGATGGTGATGTCGAACGAGGACATCGTGCGGCCGACGTGCAGCGGCGTGGCGACGCCGGTCACCAGGCCGGCGACGGCGCCCCGGTGGTGGGTGCACGACAGCTCGACGCCCATGGCGATGCGGCCGTGGTCGGCGGCGTGCATGGCGGCGGCGACGGAGCCCAGGGTCTCGGCCAGGACGGCGCTGGCGCCGCCGTGCAGCAGCCCGTACGGCTGGCGGTTGCCGGCCACGGGCATGGTGCCGACCAGGCGATCGCGATCCCATTCGGTGATCTCGATGCCCATCTTGGCCGGCAGCTGCTCGGGCAGGGCCGCGAGCTCCTCCGAGCGCGTCTGCGCGGTGTCGGTCACCGGCACCTCCAACTCTTGTCAGGCCCTCACCCTAGACTCGCCCCCGTGAACCAGGCCGCAACCCGCACCGACAACCGTCTCCTGCTGCTCGACGGCCACTCGCTGGCCTATCGGGCGTTCTTCGCGCTGCCCGCGGAGAACTTCAAGACGACGACCGGGCAGACCACCAACGCGGTCTACGGCTTCACCTCGATGCTGATCAACCTGCTGCGCGACGAGAAGCCCACGCACCTGGCGGTGGCCTTCGACGTCTCGCGCAAGACGTTCCGCTCCGAGCGGTACACCGAGTACAAGGCCAACCGCTCGGCCACCCCGGACGAGTTCCGCGGCCAGGTCAGCATCGTGCAGGACGTGCTCGGCGCGCTGGGCATCCCGGTCCTGGAGAAGGAGAACTTCGAGGCCGACGACATCATTGCCACGCTCACCACGCAGGCCGCGGCGCTGGGCTTCGAGGTGCTGATCTGCACCGGCGACCGCGACGCGCTGCAGCTGGTCACCGAGCAGGTCACGGTGCTCTACCCGCGCAAGGGCGTCTCGGACCTGACGCGGTTCACGCCCGACGCCGTGCAGGAGAAGTACAACCTGACCCCGGTGCAGTACCCGGACTTCGCGGCGCTGCGCGGCGACCCCTCGGACAACCTGCCCGGCATTCCCGGCGTCGGCGAGAAGACCGCGGCCAAGTGGATCCGCGAGTTCGGCTCGCTGGGCGACCTGATCGACCGGGTCGACGAGATCAAGGGCAAGACCGGCGACGCGCTGCGGGCCAACCTGTCCAACGTCATGCGCAACCGGGACCTGACCGAGCTGGTCAAGGACGTCGAGATCCCGGTCGGTCCGGAGGACCTGGCGGTGCGGCCGTGGGACCGCGACCAGGTGCACCGCCTGTTCGACGACCTCGAGTTCCGGGTGCTGCGTGACCGCCTGTTCGCCACGCTGAGCAGCGCCGAGCCGGAGGCCGACGAGGGCTTCGAGGTGTCCGGCGGCGCGATCCCGTCCGGTGAGCTGGCGGCCTGGCTGGACGAGCACGCCCGCACCGGCGAGCGCGTGGGCATGGCCTTCAAGGGCGCCTGGGGCAGCGGCACCGGCGACATCGAGGGCATCGCCCTGGCCGCCGCGTCGGGCGAGGGCGGCTACTTCGACGCCACCGCGCTGACGGAGTCGGACGAGAAGGCCTTCGCGGCGTGGCTGGCCGACGAGAAGGTGGCCAAGGTCGGGCACGACTTCAAAGGCCCCGAGCACGCGCTGCGGGCTCGCGGCTGGGCCCCGAAGGGCTGGACCAGCGACACCGCGCTGGCGGCGTACCTGGTGCGGCCGGGCCAGCGCTCGTTCGAGCTGGACGACCTGGTGCTGCGCTACCTGAAGCGTGAGCTGCGGGCCGAGGAAGGCACCGACGACGGCCAGCTGTCGCTGCTGGCCGACGAGGCCGCCGACGCGGAGGCCGCCGCCAAGACCCAGATCGTCAAGGCGAAGGCCGTGGCCGAGCTGGCCGACGCCCTGGACACGGCGCTGGAGTCGATCGGCAGCCGTCGGCTGCTGGACGAGCTGGAGCTGCCGCTGCTGGGCGTGCTCGGCGAGCTGGAGCAGGCCGGCATCTGCGTCGACGTCGAGCATCTCACCGAGCTGGAGGCGCACTTCGCCGCCCGGGTGAAGCAGGCCGCGCAGGACGCGTACTCGGTGATCGGCAAGGAGATCAACCTCGGCTCGCCCAAGCAGTTGCAGGTCGTGCTGTTCGAGGACCTCGACATGCCGAAGACCAAGCGCACCAAGACCGGCTACACCACCGACGCCGAGGCGCTGCAGACGCTGTTCGAGACCACCGAGCACCCGTTCCTGGCCCACCTGCTGGAGCACCGGGACGCGACCCGGCTCAAGTCCACTGTGGACGGCTTGCTCAAGTCGGTGGCCGACGACGGCCGTATCCACACCACGTTCAACCAGATGATCGCCGCCACCGGCCGGCTGTCCTCGACCGACCCCAACCTGCAGAACATCCCGGTGCGCACCGAGGAGGGCCGCCGGATCCGCCAGTCCTTCGTGGTTGGGGGCGGTTACGCGGAGCTGATGACCGCGGACTACAGCCAGATCGAGATGCGGATCATGGCGCACCTGTCGCAGGACGCCGGCCTGATCGAGGCCTTCAACACCGGCGAGGACCTGCACACCTACGTGGCCGCGCAGGCCTTCTCGCTGCCGATCGACGAGGTCACCGGCGAGCTGCGGCGCCGCGTCAAGGCCATGACCTACGGCCTGGCCTACGGCTTGTCGGCGTACGGCCTGGCCTCGCAGCTGCGGAGCTCCACCGACGAGGCCCGCGAGCAGATGGACGCCTACTTCGCCCGCTTCGGCGGCGTGCGCGACTACCTCCAGGCCGTTGTGGTCAAGGCCCGGGCCGACGGCTACACCGAGACCATTTTCGGCCGTCGGCGCTACCTGCCCGACCTCAACAGCGACAACCGCCAGCGTCGCGACGCGGCCGAGCGGATGGCCCTCAACGCCCCCATCCAGGGCAGCGCCGCCGACATCATCAAGGTGGCCATGCTGGGCGTGCACAAGGCGTTGAGGGAGGCCGATCTGCGCAGCCGGGTGCTGCTCCAGGTGCACGACGAACTCGTGCTGGAACTGGCCGAGGGCGAGCACGAGCAGGTCGAGGCCCTGGTCCGCGAGAACATGGGCAGCGCCTACCAGCTCGCCGTCCCCCTCGAAGTCTCCGTAGGCTACGGCCGTTCATGGGACGAAGCCGCCCACTGAATCTTTGCCGCGCGTTCCGCGCGGGGCTCGGCCGCTCGTGACCGGCGCCTCGCCCTTGCTGGATTTTCGAACGCCGCATCGGCTTGGTGGTGGGTTGCGTGGGGTGGCGGCGATCGAAAATCCAGCAACCGGGCGAAGCGCCGGCGCGGCCTCGCGTGGTTAGCGGTGAGAATCCGCTTCCACCACTGACCGGACCGTCTCCAGTGTCCGGCGCACGTCGGGCACTGGCACCGAGCCGAGGGCCAGTCGAAGTGCTTGCGGCACAACGGTAGTTGTCGCGAACTGGGAGGCCGTGGCGACGGAGATCCGCCGCCGCGCCAGGGCAGCCGCGACCCGGTCGGCCCGGGCCGGCTCGGCCAGCGGCAGCCACAGGAAGTACGACGCCGTGTGGCCGACGACGGGCAGCCCGGCGAAGACGTCACGCGCGATTGCTTGGCGCATATGGGCATCCGTGCGCTTGTGGGCCTCAAGCCGGTCGACGGTGCCGTCCTCCAGCCAGCGCCGGACCAGCGCGACGGTGAGGGCCGGCGTGTTCCAGGTGGTGGCACGGATGACCTGTTCGATCGGCGAAGCCTGTTCTGCCACCACAAAACCGACCCGCAGGCCGGTAGCCACGCTCTTGGACAGGCTGGAGACGTAGACCGTGCGTTCCGGGGCGAGGGCGGCCAACGGCGGGGGAGCGTCCTCGACGAGATAGGCGTAGGCGGCGTCCTCGATGATCAGGAGATCGTGCCGCCGAGCGGTCGCCACCAACTTCTTGCGGGCCTTGAGCGGCAGCACCGTGCCCAGGGGATTGTGCAGCGTCGGCATCGTGTACACGGCCTTGATCGGCCGCCGGCGGCATAGCTCGTCGAGGTCGTTCGTGGCCACCAACTCCAGGCCCAGTGTGTGGGCCAGCACCTTGAAACCCGTGTACGTCAACGGATCCACTGCCACGACGTCCCCACGCCGCAAGGAGGCCATGGCCGTCACGGCAAGGCCGTGCTGCGCGCCGCTGACGATCAGCACGTTCCCGGCGTCGACCCGCAACCCGCGTTTCGAGACGTGCCGGGCGATCGCGGCCCGATCCTCCAACCGGCCGGCGTGGGGTTGGTAGTGCAGCAACGATTCCAACTCGCCGCCGGCCGCGAGATCCCGCAGGCCGTGCCGCAGCAGATCGGCCTGGCCGGGCAGCGCGGGGTAGTTGAACTGGAGATCGACGGCGTCGGAGGCGACGAGCTGCGGGTCGATGCCTTGCCCGGCAAGCAAAGCCGTGTCGCGGACGAACGTGCCCCGGCCCTGCTCGCCCGTCACCAGGCCCATGGCCTCCAGCTCGGCGTACACGCGTGTGGCCGTGACCAGCGCGATTCCCTCACGGGCGGCCAGTCCCCGATGCGTCGGCAGCCGCGTCCCCACCGGCCACCGCCCCGCCCGCAGCTCCGCCGCCAGCCGGTCCACCACGGGCTTGTACCTCGGCGCACGCACCGGCCGATTGTATCCATGACAATTCTTCGACTGTCATGAAGACCGGCCCTAACCTGCGGTGATGCACATCGCGATCCTGACCTTCGACGCCTACAACGAGCTCGATTCGTTCATCGCGCTCGGCATTCTCAACCGGGTGCCCCGGCCCGACTGGCGGATCTCCATCGCCAGCCCGACGCCGACCGTCCGCTCCATGAACGGCGTCCTCGTCGAGTCCATGGCCACGCTCCAGGACGCCTGCGCCGCCGACGCGGTGATCGTCGGCAGCGGCGCCAAGACCCGGGAGGTGGTCGAGGATCCCGCGATCATGTCTGTGCTGCGAGGCTTGGATCCTTCACGGCAACTGCTGGCCGCCCAGTGTTCCGGCACGCTCGTGCTGGCCAAGCTCGGGCTGCTCGACGGCGTGCCGGCCTGCACCGACAACACCACCAAGCCCTGGGTGGTCGCCGCCGGCGTCGACGTGCTCAACCGGCCCTTCTTCGCCAACGGCAACGTCGCCACCGCCGGCGGCTGCCTCGCCTCGCACTACCTGGCCACCTGGCTCATCACCCGCCTCGAAGGCCCCGAGGCCGCCGCCGAAGCCCTACGCTACGTCGCCCCCGTAGGCGAACAGGACGAGTACATCAACCGCGCCCTCCGACACACCGCGAGTCCCGCTCTCCAGCAGTCATGAACTCGACACATGGCTGCCCGAGAGCGGGACTCGCGGGGGGATCAGCGTTCCGACACCCCACGTACCAGCATGATCACGGACTCGCGGACCTCGTGCTGCGTGCGCTGGGGCTGGAAGACCTGCCAGTCGAGGGCGACGACGAGGAGGGTGCCGAAGAGGGCGGCGGAGGCGGTGCCGACGGGAACGTCCGGCGGTAAAGCGCCGACGTCGGCCCGCCGTTGCACGACCTGCCGCACGATGGCCACGATGTCGTCGCGCAGCAGGCTCAACGTCCCGTGCCACTGGCCGGGGGTCCGCCACATCTCGCTGACCAGCAGCTGCGCGAAGGCCGGGTACTCGGCGAAGAACCCCAGGGCCCCGTCGACGAGGGTCTCCAACGCCTCGCCGGTGTCGTCGACGTCCTCGGCCGACCGCAGACGCGCGGCCAGCAGCTCGACTCCGTGCCGGAGCAGGGCGTCGACCAGGGCGTCCTTGCTGCCGAAGTTGTAGTAGACGGTGCCCTTGGCCACGCCCGCCTCGGCGGCGATCTCGTCGACGGTGACGCCGGCAGCGCCCCGTTCGCCGACCAGGCGCAGCGCGGCGTCGAACAGCTTCTGCTTCGTCGCCGAGGTGCGGGCCGGCCGCGGTTTCACAGCACGAGTTCCGGCTTGAGGCGAGACGGCGTCCACACCCTCTGCTTGTACGCGGCCAACACCGACAGCGCCAGCCCCACCACGAGATAGCCGCCGATCACCGCTAGGTCGGTGCCGAGGCTGGACAGCGCGCCGCCGTAGAGCAGGTGCCGCAGCCCATCCACCACATAGCCCAGCGGCAGCGCGATGTGCAGCGGCTGCAGCGGCGCCGGAATCGTCTGCCACGGGAACGTGCCGCCGGCGGTGGTCAGCTGCAACACCAGCAGCACCAGGCCGAGGAACTTGCCGACCGCCCCGAACAGGGCGTTCAGACCGTGCAGCATTGCGGTGAACGCGAACCCGGTGAGCACGAGGAAACCCAAGGTGCCCAAGGGATCCGACGGGTGCACGCCGACCAGCGTGGTCACGACGGCGAACAGCAGCACCACCTGGAGGAAGCTGAGCAGCGCGGCCGGCAGCCAGCCGCCGAGCGCGACGATGCCGGGGCGCTGGCGCGCGGCCAGGGCCCGCCGGGACAGCGGCCGCAGCAGCAGGAACAGCACGAACGCGCCGATCCACGTGGCGAGGCCGAGGAAGAACGGGGCGAGGCCGGCGCCGTACGTGTCGGCGGTGGCCTGGCCGACAGTCTGCACGGTGACCGGGTCGCCGATGGTGTTGGCCGTGGCCGACGGGTCGTTGGGGTCCGGGATCTTGCCGGCGCCCGCGTTCAGGCCGTCCCGCAGCTGCGCGCTGCCGTCAGCCAGCTGCTTGGTGCCGGAGGCCAACTGCGCCGCGCCGCTGGACAGCTTGTCGGCGCCGTCGGCGGCCGTCTTCAGGCCGTCACGGAGCTGCGTCGCGCCGCCGTCGGCCTGCGCGATGCCGGACGCCAGCTGCGGGGACGCCGCCGCGAGCTGCGAAGCGCCGTCGGCCACCTGCCGCGAGCCGGACGAGAGCTGCTGGAGCTTGCCGTTCACGGTCTGGATCTGGCCGTTGGCGTCGTTCAAGGGCTTGCGGGCGTTGTCCAGCACCGCCAGCACCTGGCTGACCTGGTCGGCGCTCAACCCGGCGGCCTGGAGCCGGCCCTGGATGTCCGACCGCACCCCGTCGAGGTTGCTGTTGACGGTCTGCGCGGCCGAGGCGATGGCCGAGCCGCCGGCCGCCACCTGGGCGTTCCCGTCGGCGACCTGCTTGGCCCCATCGGCCAGCTGCTGGGTCTTGCTCGGCAGGCTGGCGGTGTTGCTCTTGAGCAGGTCGAGGCCGTTCACCAGCTGGTTGGAGCCGTCGAGCAGCTTGTGCTCGCCGGCGGCCAGGTCCACGCTGCCGGAGGCCAGCTGCTGCGCGCCGTCGTTGGCCTTGGCCGCGCCGTCGGCCAGCTTGGACGCCCCGTCGGCCGCTTGCAGGGTGCTGCTGCGGATCGTCGCGTAGCCGGTGAGCAGCTGGTCCGCCGCGGTCGTGCCGACCTTCTTGGCCACCGCCGCGCGCACCGCGTCCACGACCTTGTCCGCGATCGTGCGGGCCAGATAGTTGTTGGAGTCGTTGGTGGTCAGCTGGATGACGCCCTGCCGCGGCTTGTTGTCCACGGGCGAGGTGAGGGCCTTGGAGAAGTCGGCCGGCAGCGTCAGCGCGAACGTGTACTTGTTGTCCCGCACACCGTCCTGGGCCTCGGAGTCGCTGACCCGGTGCCACTCGAACTTCGGGTTGGTCAGCAGCTCGTCCGCGACCTCGTTGCCGGCGTTGAGCGCCTTGCCCTGCACCTGCGCGCCTTGATCGTCCACGACCAGCGCGACCGGCAGCGACTTGAGGTTGTTGTACGGGTCCCAGTTCGCGTACAGGTACATCGCGCCGTACAACAGCGGCACGATGACCAGCGCGAGAACGGCGATCTTGGGCAGCTTGCCCGCCGTGATGCGGCGAAGCTCGGTCGCCGCCAACCGGATGGGGCTCACTGACCCTCCTCCTGAACCTGCATGAATGCCAACGTCTCGGGCTGCTCGCGGTCACCGATGCGGGCCGCGGTCACGTCCAGCAGCCGCGCGGAGGTCAGGCTGCACAGCACCACCACGGCCAGGCCGTTCTCGGCCGCCTTGGTGGCGGTGGTCCACCACGTGTGGGGGCCGGCGCCGTGCCGGTCGGGCAGCACGAGCACGAGCGCCTCGGTGCCGGGGCGCTGCGTGGCGACCTCGACGAGCAGGCGGGTGCGGACCTCGGCCGGCACCGACTCGAAGCGGACGTTGGCGTGCTCACGGGCGTCGTGCGCGAGCAGCCAGTCGGCGACCGCCTTGCGGTTGGCCGGCTGGCTCGCGAAGGCGAGCTCCTCGCCGATCACGGCGCCCAGCGTCAGCGCCTCCTCGGGGGAGGACACGTCCGGCGCGTCCACGATCGCCACCAGGCGGCGCAGCGCGGCGTCATCGGGCTTGCCGTCCACCAGCACCTGACCGACGCTCGGCTTCATCCGGCCGCCCAGCGCGAGGGCGAAGGCGGTGTGGCCGGTGCCGGGCTCGCCGGCGACGAGGGCGAGCTCGCCCGTCCGCACGCGCAGCGAGGTCGGGTGCAGCAGCGGGCCGTGCGCCCCGTCGATGCCGACGCTCTGGACGTGGATCTCCACCGAGCCTCCTTGAACTGACTGGTCAGTTCAAATAGTGCGGCAACCCGGTGCCGAATCGCAAGCCAGGGTGACGTGATCTCGACCCTAGGGGCGACTACCGCAGCGCGCCCGCCGGGCGCACCTCCCACTGGGTCCACAGTGGCCGGTAGCCCTGACGGGGCCAGAACACCGACGACAGCGGGTTCGGCGGGTTGTAGTGCAGGAAGTAGCCGACGGTCCGGTGGCCGGCGAAGTGATTGTGCACGACCGCCATCAGCTGCTGGCCGATTCCGGCGCCCCTTGCCCCCGGGAGCACCGAAAGACAGTTCACATAGCCCCACAGGCCGGTCGGCAGCTGTCGAGCGCTCCTCGTGCCGGGCGTGTTGGCGATGACCGCCGTCTCGGCCAGCCCGATGACGACGCCGTCCCGCTCGGCCACCCACACGTCGTCGGTCATGCCCAGCCGGCCGGCCATGGCCGCCCGGCGCGTCCGCTCCGACTCGGCCCGCAGGATCGCCGCCCCGACCTTCGCCGAGTACCGGACCTCGGCCATGGCCAGTTCCACCACGGCCTCCTCGTCCGAGGCCAGGGCCGGCCGGACGGTCACGGTCAGCGAGGGCGCCCGGACCGTGGTCGGCGCCCGCACGCCGGTGATCGTGAGCGGGTGGAGGCCGTGGTCCAGGAACACCCGGGTGCAGTCGACGTCCCGGCTGGGCCAGACCGCCGTCACCGCCGTGTCCGGGCCGCGGTCGCCGACCCGGTCCAGCCACTGCCGGAAGGCCCGCAGCACCGCGTCCATGCCGGCCGCGCCGGTGTGGCCGACCAGCGGCTGCAGCTCGTACGTGTCGGCCGCCGACCACAGCCAGGACGGCATGCCCGGCGTGGTGGTCCGGTGCGTGACGACCGCCGCCACCCTCGTGCCGTCCGGCAGTGCGGCGTTGATCACCTCGCCCGGATCGGGCGACGGCGCGGGCGGCAGCACCCGGTCCAGCCGTGCGAACCGGTCCTCCTGGGCGGCCAGCAGGGCGGCCGTCACGGTCACGCCGGCCGTCGGCAGCGGAAGATCGCCGTGCCCGGGAACAGCCGGCCGCGCAGCGGGCTCCACTGGCCCCACTCGCGGTCGTGCCCGGCCGGCCACTCCGGCTCCACCAGGTCCTCCAGCACCAGCCCGGCCCCGGCCAACTGGCGCACGTAGTCGCCGAGCGTGCGGTGGTGCTCCACGTACGTGGCGTTGCCGTCCCCGTCGACCTCCAGGTACGGGGTGCGGTCGAAGTAGGACTGGACGACGGTCAGGCCCGTCGGGCCCGGGTCGTCGGGGAAGATCCAGCGCATCGGGTGGGTCACCGAGAACACCCACGGGCCGCCCGGCCGCAGCACCCGGGCCACCTCCCGGAACACCGCGCCGGCGTCGGCCACGAAGGGCACTCCGCCGAACGCCGAGCAGGCGGCGTCGAAGCTCTCGTCGGCGAAGGGCAGCTGGTCGGCGCTGGCCCGGACCAGCGCCGGGCGCAGGCCCGTGGCCTCGTTGCCGGCCATCGCGTGGCGCAGCATGCCCGCCGAGATGTCGAAGCTGACCGCGTGGGCCCCGTGCGCCGCCAACCAGCGGCCGCAGGACGCCGCCCCGCAGCCGACCTCCAGCACCTTTTGTCCGGTCACGTCCCCGAGGTAGCCGGTGTCGGCCTCCAGCAGCCCCTCCGGGCACCACCGGAAGTCGGAGTCGCCGAGGAAGGCCCCGTGCTCGGACTGGTAGTCGTCCGCGTCGGCGTCCCACCAGGCGATACTCGCCGTCCGGGACTCCGCGCCGCCGACCTCGCGCTTGGCCGCGCCCGCCGTGCCGAGCATGTCCTCGGCTCCTGCGTAGCGTTCCTGCGTGCTCACACTGCTCCTTCTGGGGACCGGGTTTGCCCGGCCGTCACGGGCGCGCGTACGATATGGGCCGCGTAGTAGGTTCTGTGCTGCCCACAACTTTGGACTCAAAGCTTCTTGACCATGGCCTGGAGTTCTGGCGGCGCACGCAGCACGACAACTTCAGGCCCCTAAACCCAATCCGTACCGGAGCAACCCACCTAATGTCCACCGACACCACCATTGTCCCGGCTTCGACGCCCCCGAAGCAGCAGATCGCCGTCAACGATATCGGCACGGAGGAGGACTTCCTCGCCGCTATCGACCTGACGATCAAGTACTTCAACGACGGCGACATCGTTGAGGGCACCATCGTCAAGGTCGACCGGGACGAGGTCCTGCTCGACATCGGCTACAAGACCGAGGGCGTCATCCCCTCGCGCGAGTTGTCGATCAAGCACGACGTCGACCCCAACGAGGTCGTCAAGGTCGGCGACGAGGTCGAGGCGCTTGTCCTTCAGAAGGAGGACAAGGAAGGCCGCCTGATCCTCTCCAAGAAGCGGGCTCAGTACGAGCGCGCCTGGGGCACCATCGAGGCCCTCAAGGAGAAGGACGAGCCGGTCAAGGGCACGGTCATCGAGGTGGTCAAGGGTGGTCTCATCCTCGACATCGGCCTGCGTGGCTTCCTGCCGGCGTCCCTGGTCGAGATGCGCCGGGTCCGCGACCTGCTGCCCTACGTCGGGCGCGAGCTCGAAGCCAAGATCATCGAGCTGGACAAGAACCGCAACAACGTGGTCCTGTCCCGCCGTGCGTGGCTGGAGCAGACGCAGTCCGAGGTCCGCAGCGAGTTCCTCAACCAGCTGCAGAAGGGCCAGGTCCGCAAGGGCGTCGTCTCCTCGATCGTCAACTTCGGCGCCTTCGTCGACCTTGGCGGCGTGGACGGCCTCGTGCACGTCTCCGAGCTGTCCTGGAAGCACATCGACCACCCCTCCGAGGTCGTCGAGGTCGGCCAGGAGGTCACCGTCGAGGTGCTGGACGTCGACATGGAGCGCGAGCGCGTCTCCCTGTCGCTGAAGGCCACCCAGGAAGACCCGTGGCGCCAGTTCGCCCGCACCCACGCCATCGGCCAGATCGTGCCCGGCAAGGTCACGAAGCTGGTTCCGTTCGGCGCGTTCGTGCGGGTCGACGAGGGCATCGAGGGCCTGGTCCACATCTCCGAGCTGGCCGAGCGCCACGTGGAGATCCCGGAGCAGGTCGTCCAGGTCAACGACGACGTCATGGTCAAGGTCATCGACATCGACCTCGACCGTCGCCGGATCTCGCTGTCGCTGAAGCAGGCGAACGAGGGCTTCACCACGGAGACCGAGTTCGACCCGACCCAGTACGGCATGGCCGCCGAGTACGACTCCGAGGGGAACTACATCTACCCCGAGGGCTTCGACCCGGAGACCCAGGACTGGCAGGAAGGCTTCGACAAGCAGCGCGAGGAGTGGGAGCGGCAGTACGCCGAGGCCCACACCCGCTACGAGGCCCACATGAAGCAGATCGTCAAGGCCGCCGAGGCCGACGCCGAGGCGCAGGGGGAGACCAACTACTCCTCCGGCAGCACCGAGGCTCCGGCTCAGGGTGGCGGCTCCCTCGCCAGCGACGAGCAGCTCGCCGCTCTCCGCGAGAAGCTGTCCGGCGGCGCGTGAGCGACCGCTGAGTAGCTAGGCCAGAAGAGCCCCCGCTCCCCGGAGCGGGGGCTTCTTCATTGCAGGGTCTTCATGCAGGGTCTTCATGCAGGGAAGGACGCCTTACCCGCGTTGAGCGAGGGTAAGGCGTCCTTCCCTGCATCAGGCGGGTGGTTGGATGGTGCTCATGCTGCAGATCGGGTTGACCGGAGGCATCGGCGCCGGCAAGTCCACCGTCGCCCGGCGACTGGCCGAGCTCGGCGCGACGGTCGTCGACTCCGACAAGATCGCCCGCGAGGTCGTCGAGCCGGGCACGGACGGTCTCCGGGAGATCGTCACGGCCTTCGGGGCCGACGTGCTGGCCGAGGACGGCAGCCTGAACCGGCCGGCGCTGGCGGCCAAGGTGTTCGGCAACGACGAGAACCGGGCCCGGCTCAACTCGATCGTGCACCCGAGGGTGCGGGACCGGGCCGTCGAGCTGACCGGCAAAGCCCCAGCTGACGGCATCGTGGTGCAGGACATCCCGCTGCTCGTCGAGAACGGCATGGCCCCGGCTTTTCACCTGGTCGTGGTGGTCGACGCCGAGGTGGAACTGCGCATGCACCGGCTGACCACCAGTCGTGGCATGGACGAAAAGGATGTACGGGCGCGAATCGCCGCACAAGCCTCGGAGCAGCAGCGCCGCGAGGCGGCCGACGTGTGGCTGGACAACAGCGGCGCTGAGGACGACATCCGGGCGGCGGTGGACCAGCTGTGGCACGACCGGCTGCTGCCGTTCGAGCAGAACGTCCGCCAGCGGACCTACCCGGGCCGGGGCGGCCCGAAGATCGTCGAGCCGGACCCGGAGTGGGCCCGGCAGGGCCGCCGGCTGATCGCCCGCGTGACGCTGGCGGCGGGGGACAAGGCCCTGCGGGTCGACCACGTCGGGTCGACGGCGGTGCCCGGCCTGGCGGCCAAGGACGTGATCGATCTCCAGCTGACGGTCGAGAGCCTCGGCGACGCCGACGCCCTGGCGGAAACCCTGACCGGGGCCGGTTTTCCGGTGTTGCCGGAGTTCACCCGGGACACTCCCAAGGCGACGGACCCGGACCCCGAGCACTGGCGCAAACGCACCCACGCCAGCGCGGACCCGGGCCGCTGGGCCAACCTGCACATCCGGGCCGTCGGCTCGCCGGGCTGGCGCTACGCACTGCTGTTCCCGGCCTGGCTGCGAGCCGACGACGACGCCCGCGCCGAGTACGAGGCGGTGAAACGTGAGGCGGCCCCGCGTTTCACCGACATCCCGTCCTACGGCGACGCCAAGAACCCCTGGTTCGACCAGGCCGACGCCCGGGCCGAGGCCTGGGCGGAGAAGGTGGGCTGGAAGCCCTGACGTTGGTCCCCGCCGGACGGAGCCGCAGGCGTGGCCGGGCGGGGAACGACCACTGCGACGTCGCCCGGGACGCGCTACCGGGCGAGGAAGTCCTTACAGGGGCGGCCAGACGTCGAAGATGTCCAGGTGGCTCAGCCACGCGTTGAGGTCGTGGCGGAAGTGGCTGATCTCCTCGAGCGTGCGGTGCACGGTGCGCAGCGCCAGGTCGGCGTCGCCGGGGCGCAGCACGCGGCCGGCGACGGCGGCGGCGAACTCCTCGGAGCGCACGATGCGGGCGGTGGTGCCGCCGGGCACGGCCAGCCCCAGCAGCAGGTCGGTGGTGCGCCACGACCGCGTGTCGCGCTGCACCCGGACCGCGGTCAGCGTGCTCGGCGTCGGCCGGCCGTGACGGGAGCGGGACCGCAGATGGGTCAGGCGCAGGCCCAGATCGGGCAGCAGCCAGGTGACCTCGCACTCGGAGAACGGGTCCTCCGGTGTCGGGCATTCCATCCGGAGCCCCCACCGTTCCACCACGCATGTCGTCAGGTGTCGCGTGCCACCGGACGAGTAGCTGCGGACCCCGGTGAAGGTGTCGACGGTGTCGACCAGCTGCGGAGTGATGACCGTTCCCACGCGACCCGAGGGTAGCCCTAGGTGTTCGCCCGGTGACCGTCCGGGTCGATTCGTTACATCACGCATTGTGGCCGTTTGGATACCGAATGGGTTGCGGACGTTCCCGTCAGTCGAACGGCTCTTGACCCCGATTTCGGTCATCGGCTAATGCCCCAGGTCAGATCGACGCCCTCGGCGGCCAGCCACCGCTGGATGTCGTAACCGTGGGCCGCGATCCCGGCCACCGCCCGGTAGGTGCCCTCCAGGGCCACCTGGGCGTCGTGGGCGCCGAGCACGCCCAGCCGCACCGCGGTCATCAGCTCGTCGGTGTCCAGCACCTCGACCTCACGGCCGGTGCGCACCAGCAGGTCGAGGTAGAGGTCCACGGTCCGCCAGACCTGCTCGTCGGGCTGCACATGGACGATGTCGACATAGAAGTCGTAGTCCCGCTCGTGTCCCGCGTGCCAGCTCTGCTTGGTGACGCGCAGTCCGTGCGTGGGCAGCAGCCACGACTCGAAGTGGCTGAGCTGGGGATGGCCCACCACGGCCCGCGACATGTACAGGCCGTGCTCGGTGAGGCGGTACTCGTCGACCGTCCGCACCTGGCGCTTGGGATCCGTGTTGGTCATCGCCTTCAGGTCGAACAGCTCGACCTTCGGCGGATGGACATGGGCCTCGCCGCGGACCTGGGTTGGCACGTGCACGGTCATGCCGACATCGTCTGACCTGCGGGGCCGTCACTGCCATCCTCCGGCAGGGTCAAATTCCGACCGCTGTCGGGCGCCTGCGTTCGGTCAGCTTGTGATGGAAGTGCCGACACTGCTCACCGTGAGCAGCGGGCCGACCGAGCCGGCGCAGCCCCGGTCGGAGCTGGGCAGGAACATCGCGGCGGTCTCGTTCGGCGGGTAGACCCGCAGGCCACGCACGTCGACCGGCTTGCACTGGTCGGCCGGGAACGGGTCCGCGTTGACGATGATCAGGCCGGCGTTGGTGCTGAAGCCGGGACGCAGCGTGATCGCCGGGCCCTGGTTGCCGCTGCGGTTGGCCGCCTGGCCGACCTGCTGGCCGTTGTCGCCGGTCACGAACGAGACGCCCGGGAAACCCTGGAGCGTGCAGGTGCGTTGGCCCGTATTGGTGAACTGGATCGAGGTGTACGTCTTCTGCATCGCGTGGTCGGAGTCGTGCCCGAACGACAGTTTCAGCTCACTCGACTTGCAGTTCGACGGATTGCTCGACACCACTGGCTGCGCCCCGTTGTCGCTCGTTTGCCGCGTGCCCGTTCCTTCGTCCGACGCCGCGTTGGCCGGCTGCGAGGACGTGGTCGTCGCCGTGGCGCTGGTGGTGGTGTTTCCGCTGGTAATGGGGGTGACGGTGGCGGAGATCTGGGCACCGCCGCAGGCGCTCAGCACGAAGGCGCCGGCGACGCAGGCCACTCCGACAGCAATAGTGGAACGCATGGTGTTCTCCCCGACTGTGCGGCGCGGCGGAATGGTGGACCTAAATCGCCTCGCCATGGTGGATCTGATGTAGAGAGGATGTTTGTGTGGCCATTTGGTTGAGGCGGTGTGATGTGGATTACAGGCGATGAACCCGGCCCTGAGAAGCCGCGTTGGGGGCGGGGACGGGGTGGCAACCAGACTCGCGAGGCCGCGCCGGTGCCTGGAGTGGTTGGCGGATTTCGCCCGCCGCCACCCGACGTGCCCCGCCACTCAGGCCGATGCGGCGGGCTAAATCCGGCAAGCGAAGGCACCGGGTTCGAGCGGCCGAGCCGCGCTGCCGAAGGCGGCGCCATGAAACTGTCAGGGTGGTCTCCTACTCTGTGGGTGTGGCTGATTCACCTGTGCTTGCTTCCTCGGAGTTCCGACCCGTCAGTGACATCCCGCGTGCGGACGGCCGGTTCCGGGTGGTCGCCGACTACCAGCCGTCGGGCGACCAGCCGCAGGCCATCGCGGAGCTGGAGCAGCGGCTGACGCGCGGCGAGCCGGACGTGGTGCTGCTGGGCGCCACCGGCACCGGCAAGTCGGCCACCACGGCGTGGCTGGTGGAGAAGCTGCAGCGGCCGACGCTGGTGATGGCGCCGAACAAGACGCTGGCGGCGCAGCTGGCCAACGAGCTGAAGGGGTTCTTCCCCGACAACGCGGTCGAGTACTTCGTCAGCTACTACGACTACTACCAGCCCGAGGCCTACATCCCGCAGACGGACACCTACATCGAGAAGGACTCCTCGATCAACGAGGACGTGGAGCGGCTGCGCCACTCCGCGACGATGAGCCTGCTGACCCGGCGGGACACCATCGTGGTCGCCTCGGTGTCGTGCATCTACGGCCTCGGCACGCCCCAGTCCTACCTGGACCGCTCGGTGCAGCTGAAGGTCGGCGGCGAGGTGGAGCGCGACCTCTTCCTGCGCGCGCTGGTGGACGTGCAGTACACGCGCAACGACATCGCCTTCGCCCGCGGCACGTTCCGGGTGCGGGGCGACACCGTGGAGATCATCCCGGCCTACGAGGAACTGGCCGTGCGGGTCGAGTTCTTCGGCGACGAGATCGACCGGCTCTACTACCTGCACCTGCTGACCGGTGAGATCGTGCGCGAGGTCGACGAGCTGCGCATCTTCCCGGCGACCCACTACGTGGCCGGGCCGGAGCGCATGGAGCGGGCGATCACCGCCATCGAGGCCGAGCTGGCCGAGTCGCTGGCCCGGATGGAGAAGCAGGGCAAGCTGCTGGAGGCGCAGCGGCTGCGTATGCGCACCACGTACGACATCGAGATGATGCGCCAGGTCGGCTTCTGCTCGGGCATCGAGAACTACTCCCGGCACATCGACGGCCGCGGCGCCGGCACCGCGCCGGCCACGCTGATCGACTACTTCCCCGAGGACTTCCTGCTCGTCATCGACGAGTCGCACAACACCGTGCCGCAGATCGGCGGCATGTACGAGGGCGACGCCTCGCGCAAGCGCAACCTGGTCGAGCACGGCTTCCGGCTGCCCAGCGCGCTGGACAACCGGCCGCTGACCTGGGAGGAGTTCCAGGACCGGATCGGACAGACCCTGTACCTGTCGGCGACGCCCGGACCGTACGAGATGGGCCAGGCCGGCGGCGAGTTCGTGGAGCAGGTGATCCGCCCGACCGGCCTGGTCGACCCGCAGGTGGTGATCAAGCCGACCGAGGGCCAGATCGACGACCTGGTGCACGAGATCCGGGCCCGGGCCGAGCGGGACGAGCGGGTGCTGGTCACCACCCTGACCAAGAAGATGGCCGAGGACCTCACCGACTACCTGCTGGAGCTGGGCATCCGGGTGCGGTACCTGCACTCCGAGGTGGACACCCTGCGCCGCGTCGAGCTGCTGCGGCAGCTCCGGCTGGGCGACTACGACGTGCTGGTCGGCATCAACCTGCTGCGGGAGGGCCTCGACCTGCCCGAGGTGTCGCTGGTGGCCATCCTCGACGCCGACAAGGAAGGCTTCCTGCGCTCCGGCACCTCGCTGATCCAGACCATCGGCCGCGCCGCCCGCAACGTGTCGGGCGAGGTGCACATGTACGCCGACCGGATCACCGCCTCGATGGAGTACGCCATCGAGGAGACCAACCGTAGGCGGGACAAGCAGATCGCCTACAACACCGAGCACGGCATCGACCCGCAGCCGCTGCGCAAGAAGATCGCCGACATCCTCGACAAGGTCTACGCCGAGGCCGAGGACACCGACGGCGTCAAGGTCGGCGGCTCCGGCCGCAACGCCTCCCGCGGCAAGCGGGCCACCGGCGCCGACGGCGGCCGGGCCGCCTCTGCCGGCGTGCTGGTGGACCGTGACGTCAAGAACATGCCCCGGGCCGCGCTGGCCGACCTCGTGCAGCAGCTCACCGACCAGATGATGGCCGCCGCCCGCGACCTCCAGTTCGAGCTCGCCGGCCGCATCCGCGACGAGATCGCCGACCTCAAGAAGGAGCTGCGCGGCATGGACGCCGCCGGTCTGAAGTAGACCTTTCGGCTTTGTCCGAACACGGGATAGGCCGCCGCGTCCGCGGTTGCCGTCGCGCTCGTCCAGCTCTCGGAAGGGGAGACGATCCGTGCAGTGGCACGGATCGTGGCGGGCGTGCTGTGATCGGCGGGCCGGCTCTGGACGGCGCGAGTGGGGCCTTCGCCGACACCAAGGGGGAGTTCATGCTGCTGGACCGCTCGTACGAGGACATCGTCGCCACACTGCCGAAGACCAAGCGACCCTGGGTGGAGTACACCATGTTTGGTAGCCTTACACCATGGCGTTGAACATCAAGGACCCCGAGACGGAGCGGCTTGCCGCCGAGGTCGCGGCCCTGACCGGGCAGACCAAGACGGGGGCGATCCGCGCCGCGCTCCGGGCCGAGCGCGATCGACTGGCCAGACCCGATGTCGCGAAGCAGCGGGCGGCACGGCTCCGGAGGTTTCTCGAGGAGGAGATCTGGGCCCAGATTCCCCCTGAGCAGCTGGGCAAGCCGTTGACCAAGGCGGAAGAGGAAGACATCCTCGGCTTCGGACCGGACGGCGTATGATCATCGACACCTCGGCCATCGTCGCGATCATCAATCGCGAGCCTGGCCATGAGCGACTTGAGCAGCACCTGCTCGACGATCCGGCGCCCAAGATCGGTGGTCCGACCGTGGTCGAGGCCGGCATGGTGCTGGTAGGCAGGTTCGGTGCGCGCGGGCAGACGTTGTTGGCGCGATTCCTTCAGTACAACGACATCAAGACGGTTCCGTTCACTGATCAGCACATCGAGTTGGCCTTGGATGCATTCGGCCGCTTCGGCGAGGGACGTCACCCCGCGGGGCTGAACATGGGGGACTGCCTGACGTACGCCGTGGCCGCGCATTCCGGTGAGCCGTTGCTCTACGTGGGCAACGACTTTCCGAAGACGGATCTCAAGCTGGCGGAGTGACCGGCCGTTCTAGGTGCCGACGACGCGGGTGCCGGTGAGCCAGTCGTGCAGGGCGCGGCGCTGGGGGTGCACGAGGGCCAGGCCGATGCTGACGGGAACGATGACGTAGACGCAGCCGAGGCAGAAGCAGGCGGTCTGTTGGGTGCCGAGGTGCATCCACAGGCGGCTGAGGCCGAGGTGGGCGAGGAACCAGGGGCTGAGCTTGATGGCGGTGCGCAGGGCCAGCTGCCAGGCGGTGGCCCGGGATCCGTCGTTGCGGACCACGCGCAGGCCCACGCGGCGCTTGCCGAGGCTGCCCTGGCGGCGGCTGGTTTCGGTGAGCACGAGGTAGATGCCGACGGGCAGCAGGCCGATGGCGACGGTGACCAGGTCGGCGGACAGCTCGCTGGAGGCGCTCCACCCGGGCTCGAGGCCTAAGGCCCGCAGCCCGATGGCCACGCCGCCGATCAGCAGCAGCCAGGTCAGCGCGACGAGGCAGTCCACGAGGCAAGCTTCGGTCCGGGCCCTTGACCCGGCCCGCACCTGGACGTGACGCGGCAACTGCTCACCCCCGACCGAACTGCTTCAGCCGACAACAAGATCATTAGATCACGCCGCCGACCGGACCGGGCTCGTCGAGCCGAATCGTATCGGCACGAACCGGTTGCGAGGTCAGCCCGCGAACGGCCCAACCTCCGCCCCCGGTAAGCCGAACGCCCCCGCCTGATGCCACATGCGCTTCCCATGTGGCATCAGGCGCCATAGGGGAAGCCCATGTGGCGAAACGCGTGCTTGTCAGCCGGCCCGCCCCGGAGTACTTTCCTGATAGGAAAGTACTCCCAAGGGGGAAAGATGAACGAGGACATCGAGGCGACGGAGGCTGCGAGGGCGCTGGAAGAGATCGACCGCCGGCGTGAGCAGGTGATCCGGCGGAAGGTCTTCCCGGCCTGGTACTGGTGGGCGCACGCGGCCCTGATGATCGAGCTCGTGGCGGCCATCGAGCACGGGGGCGGCGTGGTCCTCGGGATCGGGCTCGCCGTGTTCATGGTCGGCACGTTCATCCTCGACGCGCCGGTGTCCCGCCGGGCCCGCGCCGCCGCGCCGCACCGCGGCCTGGCCGGCCCGGGGGCCGCCCGCCGGACGCTGATCGGACTGGTGAGCTTCATCGCGGTCCTGCTCGGCGTGGCGCTGGTAGCAGGCCTCAGCCTGAAGGCGGCCGGGGCGCCGTACCCGGGCACGATCGCCGTCGCGGTCGCCGCGGCGCTGTTCGCGACCGGCGGCCCGATGCTGGTGCGGTTGGAGGCCACCATGCTGCTGCGGCGGAGTCGCCGGTGACCACGCCCCGGTTCGACGAGCTCATTCACGCACCGACCCGGCTGTCGCTGGTCGCCTTCCTGGCCGCGACGTCATGGGCGGACTTCTCGGTCCTGCGGGACAACGTCGGCCTGTCCGATTCAGCCTTGTCCAAGCAGCTCACCACGCTGGCCGACGCCGGCTACGTCGAGATCCGCAAGGCCTTCGTCGGCAAGCGGCCGCGCACCTCGGCCCGGCTCACCCCCGACGGCCGCACCGCATTCGACCGGCACGTGTCGGCCCTGCAGGAAATTGTCGCCCGCGCCGGTGGATCCGTGATCCCGACCGAGAGTCAGGCGTGACGGGCGCGGTAGCGGAGCATGAGGAAGTTCTCGTCGGTCAACACCGAAGCCAGCTCCAACTCCCGCGGGGCCACGGGGGGAGGGCCGAAGGCGATGCGGCTGGCGTCGCCACCGGCCAGCAAAGGGGAGATGGACAGGCAGAGCTGGTCCACGAGGCCGGCCTCGATGAGACCGCCGAACAGGTGCGGCCCGCCCTCGCAACTGACGCGGCGGAGGTCCCGCTTGTCGAGCTCGGCCATGGCCACCGAGAGATCGACGTCGGCGTCGCCGGTGATGACGACGTCGGCGCCGGCGTCGGACAGTGCCGTCAATCGATCCTCGGGCGCCGAGGCGCAGGTGAGGACGATGGTGGGAACCACGGTGTCGGTGACCAACGACGAGTCGGGGGCGATGGTGGCCCGCCGGGTGACGACGGCGATGGGCGGAACGGGGCGCAGGCCGAGGCGGGCGCGGACGGCGGAGCGCACCTCGCCGGACTTGACGCCGCCGTAGCCCTCGATGGCGGCTGTGCCGGCCCCGACGAGGACGACGTCGGCCAGGGTCCGCCCGAGCATGAAGACCTTCTTGTCGGCCGGCCCGGACAGGCCGTGCGACTTGCCGCCGACCGTGACGGCGCCGTCGGGGCTGGAGACGAAGTTGACCTGCACCCACGGCCGCGACAGCTCGGCCGGGTAGTCGTAGAGTCGTTCGAGCTCGGTGTCGTCGATGTCACGGGCCTGGGGCAGGAGCATGCGCACGGCCTCATCCCAGCACGACACTACGATTCGCACATGACCACCCCGCGCCTGATCGACCGGAGTCCCACGATCAGCGGGGACGAGATCGTCGCGGCCATGGTCCCGCCGCCCCGCTTCGGCGACGTCAGCTTCGACAGCTACCTCCCGAACGCGGACGAGCCCAGACAGGCGGAAGCGGTCCGTCAGGGCCGGGCCTTCGCGGCCAGGGTCGCCGCCGACAACCGGTCGAAGTCCTGGGTGCGGAACCTGTTCGGCGCCAAGGACGCGGGCAAAAGAGGTCTGTACCTGGACGGCGGCTTCGGCGTCGGCAAGACGCACCTGTTGGCGTCGGTGTGGCACGAGGTCCCGGGCCCGAAGGCCTACGGCACCTTCGTCGAGCTCACGCACCTGGTGGGCGCGCTGGGCTTCATGGAGGCGGTGAAGCGCCTGTCCGAGCACCGCCTGCTGGCGATCGACGAGTTCGAGCTGGACGACCCGGGCGACACGACGCTGGTCACGCGGCTGCTCCAGGAGCTCACCGCGGCGGGCACGTTCGTGGCGGCGACGTCGAACACGCTGCCGGAGAAGCTGGGGGAGGGCCGGTTCGCGGCGGACGACTTCCTGCGCGAGATCCGCAGCCTGTCCCAGCGGTTCGACGTCGTGCGGGTGGACGGCCCCGACTACCGCCACCGCGGCCTGCCGGACGCGCCGGACCCGATGACCGACGAGCAGTTGGTCCGCAACGCCGAAAACACCCCGGGCGCCACGCTCGACGACTTCGACGAGCTGTGCGCGCACCTCGCCAAGCTCCACCCGTCCCGCTACGGACGGCTGGTCACCGACGTGACGGCCGTGCATCTGGGCAACGTGCACGCAGCACCGGACCAGGACGTGGCGCTACGGCTGGTGGCCTTCGCCGACCGCCTGTACGACCGCGCGGTCCCGGTCGCGGTGTCGGGCCGGCCGCTGTCGGAGCTGTTCACCGACGAGATGCTGCGCGGCGGCTACCGCAAGAAGTACCTGCGGGCGGTGTCGAGGCTGATCGCGCTGTCACGCGAAGCCGACGTCACGGGTTGACCTCGAAGTCCCGGCCTTCCAACCCGCGGCCGTGCTTGCTGAAGTGCTCCAGGCCGACCTCGATGAACAGGCCCTGCGCGGTCAGCGCCACCGGCCCGTCCGCGGCGTTGAGCCGTCCAACGGCGCTCGTGTAGATCTTGCGGCCGACCACGCCGTCGACCTGGGCCCGGATGTGCAGCACGGAGCCCACCGGCACCGGTCGCCGGAAGTCGGTCTCCAGCCGTCCGGTCACGGCCGGAATGTGGGTGAGCATGCCCAGCATGCCGAGCACCTCGTCGAACGCGCACGCCAGCAGGCCGCCGTGGGCCAGGCCCGGGGCGCCCTGGTGGTGCTCGGTGACGTGGAAGCGGCCGTCGACGGTCAGCCCTTCGCCGGCACGGGCCCGCATGTGCAGGCCGCTTTCGATGTCGCCGCAGGCGAAGCACTGCGAGTAGTGCACCGGCAGTTCCTCGCCGGGCGCGGGCGCGTCGGGATGCCGCGGCGGCAGCACGGCACCCTCGGGTAGCTCGACCTTGTTCACCCGGCAAGTATCAGACGCTGCTCCATGCCGGCGATCACCAGGTCCAGTCCGAACTCGAACTGGCTGTCCCCGCCGACGGTCTGGCGCAGCGCCCCGGCGTGCTCGACCAGCGTGGGATAACGCTCGGGCGGCAGGCCGGTCATTATCTGCCGCACCTTCTCGCGCCGCTCCGGATCCCGGTTCTCCTCCAGCAGACGCACTTCGAGCGTGGTCACGCCCACGACGAAGCCCAGCAGGGTGGTGTAGGCGCGGGCCGCGTTCTCGGCGTTGAACCCGCCCTCGACCAGGGCCTTGAGCAGCGACTCGGCCGACTCGGCGGACTCGTGCCCGGCCAGCGGCCGCTGCTGGAGCAACCCCGTCAGGCACGGGTGCTCCAGGATCTGGCCGCGCAGCCGCCGGCAGATGGTGCGGATCTGGTGCTGCCAGCCGCCGTACGCGGTGGTCAGCGCGGCGGCGCCCAGCGCGTGGTCGCGCACGGCGTCGAGGAGCTCGTCCTTGCCGCGGAAGTAGGTGTAGAGCGTCATCGGCGCGACACCCAGGTCCTTGGCCAGCGCACGCAGGCTGAAGGCCTCGACGCCGACCTGGTCGAGCAGGTTCAGCGCGGCGGCGACGATGAGCTCCGCGCTCAGTGTGTTGCGGGGCACCCTCGTCCGGGCTGTCGTCTCCATGCCGTACACTGTACCGTACGGCGTACGGAACGGCGACGAAGGAGTCACACGGTGCGTGCGGTGCAGGTCAGTGAGTTCGGTGGGCCCGAGGTGCTCAAGGTGGTGGAGCTGCCCAAGCCGGTGCCGGCGGCCGGCCAGCTGCTGGTCAAGGTGGATCGGGCCGGCATCAACTACGCCGACACCCACCAGGCCGAGAACTCCTACCTCTCGCAGCAGTCGCTGCCCTTCATCCCCGGCGGCGAGATCGTCGGCCGCACCGAGGACGGCCGCCGAGTCGTGGCCCTGAGCGCCGGCGGCGGCTACGCCGAGTACGCCCTCACCCACGAGAACCTGGCCTTCGAGGTGCCCGACGGCGTCTCCGACGCGGCCGCCCTTGCCCTGATCGTGCAGGGCACCACTGCCTGGCACCTGCTCCGCACCTCCTCGCACATGCAGGTCGGCGAGTCGGTCGTGGTGGTCTCCGCGGCCGGCGGCGTCGGCACGCTCGCCGTGCAGCTGGCCAAGCTGTGGGGCGCGGGCCGGGTCATCGGCACTGCCTCTTCGGACGGCAAAAGGGGCTTGGCCGTGGACCTCGGCGCGGACGTGGCCATCGAAGCCGAGCCGACCGACACCCTGACCGAGCGCCTGATCGAGGCCAACGGCGGCAAGCGCGTCGACATCGTGCTGGAGATGACCGGCGGCGGCGTTTTCGACGCCTCGCTGAGCGCGCTGGACTCCTTCGGCCGCCTCGTCGCCTACGGCGCCGCCTCCCGCACCACCGGCTCGCCCGTGGCCCCGAACAAGCTGATGGCGCACTCCAAGTCGGTGATCGGCTTCTGGCTGCAGGACTGCTTCCGCCGTCCCGGCATGATGAAGGACGCGATGAACGAGCTGTTCGGGCTGGTGGCCACCGCCAAGCTCAAGCCGCTGCTCGGCGGCGACTACGCGCTGAGCGACGCCGCGCAGGCGCACATCGACATCCGCTCGCGCAAGACCGTGGGCAAGCTGGTCCTCGACCCCAGCAAATAACGGATTTGGTGGGCAGAGCCCGTTAGGTCACCATGGGCCCTTATGGGGTTCCTAGAGGCCGGTGGGCTCGCTTATCAGCTCTCCGACGGCCGGCAGCTGTTCAGCGACGTCACCTTCCGGGTGTCGCAGGGGCACGTGGCCGCGATCGTCGGCGAGAACGGCGCCGGCAAGACGACGCTGCTGCGCATCCTGTCCGGCGAGCTGACGCCGGCCGGCGGCGGTGTCGTCGTGCAGGGCGGCCTCGGCGTGATGCCGCAGTTCATCGGCTCGGTGCGTGACGAGTCGACGGTCCGCGACCTGCTGCTCGCCGTCGCCGTGCCCGCGTTGCGGGCCGCCGCGAAGGAACTCGACGAGGTCGAACTCCTGTTGATGGAGGTCGACGACGAGCCGACGCAGATGCGCTATGCCGACGCGCTGGCCGCGTGGGGCGAGCTCGGCGGCTACGACCTCGAGGTGCTGTGGGACGTCGTCACCGTTGCCGCGCTGGGCATCCCGTACGACCGGGCCCGTTTTCGGGGCGTGCGAACGATGTCCGGCGGCGAGCAGAAGCGGCTCGTGCTGGAAGCCCTGCTGCGCGGCAACGATCAGGTCCTGATGCTCGACGAGCCGGACAACTACCTTGACGTGCCGGGAAAGCGCTGGCTGGAGGAGCGGCTCCGCGAGACGAACAAGGCCGTGCTGCTGGTCAGCCACGACCGTGAGCTGCTGGCCAACGCCGCCACGCACATCATCGCGCTGGAGGCCCGCACGACCTGGGTGCACGGCGGCGGATTCGCCACCTGGCACGAGGCCCGCGCCGCGCGCTGGGCCCGCGTCGCCGAACTGCACAAGCGCTGGGACGAAGAGCACGTGCGGCTGATCGAGCTTGTGAAGGAGTTGCAGCGCCAGGCGGCGAGCAGCCCGGACATGGCTTCGAGGTACCGCGCGATGCAGACCCGCCTGCGCAAGTACGAGGAGAGCCCGCGGCCGCCGGAGCTGCCGCAGGAGCACGAGGTCAAGCCGCGGCTGCGCGGTTCCCGCACCGGCATCCGCGCGATCACGTGCGAGCAGCTGGAGCTGACCGGCCTGATGAAGCCGTTCGACGTCGAGGTGTTCTTCGGCGACCGGGTGGCGGTGTTGGGCTCCAACGGTTCCGGCAAGAGCCACTTCCTGCGGCTGCTCGGCGGCGGGGAGGTCGCGCACACCGGTTCGTGCCGGTTGGGCGCGCGGGTCGTGCCGGGACTGTTCGCGCAGACACATGAGCATCCGGAGTGGATCGGCCGCACGCTCGTGGATGTGTTGTGGCACGGGGAAGACGGCCGCAAGGGCCTCGATCGCGGCGCCGCGATGTCCGTGCTGAGCCGCTACGGCCTGGCCGCCAGTGGTGACCAGCGCTTCGAGACGTTGTCCGGCGGGCAGCAGGCGAGGTTCCAGATCCTGCTGCTCGAACTGTCCGGCGCGACCTTGCTGTTGTTGGACGAGCCCACCGACAACCTTGACCTCACCTCGGCCGAGGCGTTGCAGGACGCGCTGGAGGAGTTCACCGGCACGGTCGTGGCCGTGACCCACGACCGCTGGTTCTCCCGGTCCTTCGACCGCTTCCTGCTGTTCGGCTCCAACGGGATAGTTCACGAAGTACCGGAACCGGTGTGGGACGAGGGCCGCGTGGTCCGCGCGAGGTGACTTTCGTTCACAAGAATCGGTCAGGACACAATTGTTCACGTCGTTGGTCTGGACGGTCTACCGTGCGAACCCCTAAGTTCGCCTGATCCCTGACGACCGACGACTGTTTGGTGGACGCATGAGCTCCAAGGTGTGGGTCGCGGCCGCTCGTCGTGTGTCTGTCGTGCTGGCCGCCGCGCTCGTCGCGGCGGCCTGCGGCAGCGGCGGCAGCAGCGACACCGTGATCGGCAAGGCCTCCGGCGGGCACCTGACCATCGCGATCGCCGAGGACCAGCCGGGCAGCAGCCTCAAGGGCCTCAACGGGGACTACAGCGGCTTCGACATCGACGTGGCCCAGTTCGTGGCCAAGGAGCTCGGCGTCGACCCGTCCGGCATCACCTGGCGCTCCACCGTCAGCGCCGACCGGGAGACCGTGCTGGAGAACGGATCCGCCGACATGGTGGTGGAGACCTACTCCATCACCGACAAGCGTAAAAAGGTGATCTCCTTCGCCGGCCCGTACTTCGTGGCCGGGCAGGACCTGTTGGTGCGGCTGGGCGACACCTCCATCACCGGGCCCGAGTCGCTCAACGGCAAGCGCCTGTGCTCGGTCGCCGGCACCACCTCCGCGCAGGAGGTGAAGGACAAGTTCGCGCAGCAGACCAAGTTGGTCGAGTACGCGCACTTCTCCGAGTGCATCACCGCGCTGCTGGCCCGCATCGTCGACGCCGTGACCACCGACGACCTCATCCTGGCCGGTTACGCCTCTCAGAACCCCGAGCTGCTCCAGGTGGTGGGCAAGACCTTCACCCAGGAGCGCTACGGCATCGGCGTGAAGAAGGGTGACACCGCGTCGGTCTCCAAGATCGACGACGCGATCAGCAAGATGATCAGCACCGGCGCCTGGAACTCCTCGCTCCAGCACAACTTCGGCGGCACCGGCTACAAGATCCCCTCCCCGCCCCAGGTCACCGAGCGCTGACCTCTCTCCCCCCATGCAGGGAAGGACGCCTTACCCTCGTTCAACGCGGGTAAGGCGTCCTTCCCTGCATCAACGGGTGGCTCAGTGGGTCGCGGCCCACTGGTAGGTAACGGTGGCGCCGGCGGGGAGGGTGGCGTCGAAGGAGTGGGTGCCGTAGACGACGGTGAAGGTCTGCGTCGTGGCGCCGGTGTTGAGGGCCACCAACGATGTGGAGTGGTCCGGGTTGGTGAAGGCGACCGTGGTCAGCGGCGCGCCCTTGCTGGAGTTGGTGTCGACGGTGCTGGCGATGTGGGTGGCGCCGTTGGGAACGAACTTCGAGAAGTGCTCGATGTCGCGGTACTGGTCGTTGTAGGTCACGGCCTTGGTCACCGAGTTGACGGTGATCGTGCCGTTGCAGGAGCCGCAACCGCCGAGGTGCGGGCCGTGGTTCTCGTCCAGCGCGATGTTCCAGTCGATGGAGCTGCGGCCCCAGTTCTGCATCACGCCGATGATCGTGGAGGAGTCGCCGCCCTCGCACTCGGTCATGAAGATGTCCTTGCCGGGGAAGGAAGCCCTGAGCCCGGTCTGCGCGGTCGGGTCGCCGAAGTAGCAGTGGTAGGCGGTGCCGGCGACCCAGCGGTAGGCGTCGGTGGCCAGCAGGTCGTACGGGTAGTTCGGCTCCGGGTCCTCGCTCGCGCGCTGGTGCGAGGAGATGTCGCCGGGGTGCTCGGACCAGTTGTGGTCGAAGGCCAGGATCTTGGTGTGCAGCCCGGCGGCGTGGATGGCCGGCCCGAGCGCCTCGATGACCTTGGCCTCCTGCTCCCAGGGCAGGTCGGTGCCGGGATAGTTCTTGCGCTCCAACGCCTGCGGCTCGTTCTGCACGGTGAGGTAGTCCACCGGCACGCCGGCCCGCTGGTAGGCCTGGATGAACTTGACGAGGTACAGCGCGTAGGCCCGGTAGATCCTCGGGTCGTCGATCAGCTTGCCGTCGATCATCGAGCCGGAGGTCTTCATCCAGCCCGGCATGCTCCACGGGCTGGCCACGATCTGGATGCGGGGGTTGAGCTTCAGGGCCTGCCGCAGCAGCGGCAGGATCTGCGTCTCGTCGTGGGCGATGGTGAAGTGCCGCATCTGGTAGTCGGTCTGGCCGGCCGGCAGGTCGTCGTAGCTGTAGTCCTGGCCGACGGCGAAGTCCGAGGCGCCGATGGGCTGGCGCAGGAAGTTGATGCCCGCGCCCGTCCTGGGATCGAACAGGTTGCGCATCACCTCGGTCCGGTTCTCCGGCGTCAGGCCGTACAGGACATTGGCCGAGGAGTCCGTTATCGCCGCCCCGAAGCCGGAAACCGACTGGTATCTCACGTTCGGGTCCACGTGCACGGTCACGGGCGTCTTGGTGACGGTGCCGTTGAGCGGAAGCGACGCGTCCGTCGGCGTTTCCACGCCGGGCGTGGTCAGCCACTCGTGCACGGTGGTCGGGTTGGCGGGTGGGGCGGTCGCGGCGGCGGGAGCCGCGGTTGCTGCGTTCGTCACCGGCAGCACTGCCGCGGCGGCCGCGACAGCGAGGCTCAACAGAAGGCGGGTTCGCATCAGGCGATGGTCCTTTGTTCACGCTGATGAACGGCGGCGGTTTTGCGGTGTTACCGGTTCAGGGCAGGTGAAACCCAATCAAAGGACTTCGTCCGACACAAGGTTTAACTCGAAGACAACCGCGACGGAGCAACCGTCCTCACCGCGTGTGATCAGCGTCTTTGTCCACGGCGTGGTGGCCGATCCAGGTCACCAGCTCGGCCAGCCGCGGCATGAGGTCACGGCCGAGCGGCGTCAGGCTGTAGGTCACCTGCGGTGGCACCGTCGGCGCCTCCGTGCGGAGCACGAACCCGGTGCCGGCCAGCCCGCGCAGCGTCTGGGCCAGCATCTTCTCGCTGACGCCCGCCATCCGGTCACGCAGCTCGGCGAACCGATGGGGTCGCTCGGCCAGCGCGGTCAGGATCGGCACGCCCCAACGGCTCGTGACCGTGTCCAGAACCGGACGCCCTGGACAATCAGCTCTCATGGTCGGAGCTTACCCGGAAGTGCGTACTTCCCAACGGAAAGAGCGATTCGTACGGTCGGCACCATGATCTCGCTGCACGGCCGGACCGTGCTGATCACCGGTGGCAGCAAGGGAATCGGGCGTGGCATCGCCACCGCCATGGCGGCCGCCGGCGCCCGGGTCGTCGTCAACTACGGCCGCGACCGGCCCGCCGCCGACAACGTCGTCGAGGCGCTCGGCGGTGCGGCCGTCGCGATCCGGGCCGATGTGTCGAAGGCGGCCGACGTGCGCCGGCTGTTCGCCGAGGCCGGACCGGTGGATGTGCTCGTGAACAACGCCGCCGCCTTCTCCTTCCAGCCCGTCGAGGACGTCACCGAACGGGAGTTCCGCCGTCAGTACGACACCAATGTGCTCGGGCCGCTGCTGACCACCCAGGAATTCCTCAAGCAGGCGCCGGAAACCGGGGGCAGCATCATCAACGTCACCACAGCCGGCGTCTCCACCAACAGCCCCGGTGGTGCGCTCTACACGTCGACGAAGGCGGCGTTGACCACGCTGACCCGCATAGCGGCCAAGGAGTTCGGGGCGCGGGGCATCCGGGTCAACGCGATCGCCCCCGGCGCGACGGACACCGAAGGGGCGCGCGGGCTGGGCGTGCTGGACGCGCCGGGGCTGGCGGCGCGGATCCCGCTCGGGCGGGTCGGACGGCCGGAGGACATCGCGCCGGTGGCGGTGTTTCTGGCCTCTGACGACGCGCGCTGGATCACCGGCGAGGTGGTGCACGCCTCGGGCGGCTTCCGCTAGCCCAGGGCCTGCATGACCGGGGTGAACAGCCGCGACCGGTCGCCGGGCAGATCCTCGCCGTGGATCATGGAGGTGCACTCGAACCAGGGCACGATGCCGTGGGCGGCGGCCCAGGCGGCCAGGGCGGGGTGCTCGGTGTCGAGGCGGACGTCTCCGTCCACAGTGGACGCGACGGCGGCGATGAGGTCGGTGGCATCGGACAGGTCGGCGGCCAGCACGGGGCCGATCACGACGATGTCGCCGTCACGCCAGGAGCCGGCGTAGCCGGTGATCACGCCGTCGGCCTCCAACACCCGCATGTGGCCGGCGAAGCGGAGGTAGTCGGCCAGCAGGTCGCGACGGTCGGCGCCGGTGACGGCGGCGTCGAGGGCCAGCACGGCGTCGAGGTCGGCGTAGGTGAAGGGGCGGGTGCGGTTGGGGCCGTGGTGGTGCTCGGCGAAGCGGCCGCGGAGGGTGTGCACGGGGCCGGTCGGGCGGAAGCCGAGTTTCTCGTACAGGGGCAGGCCCTCGGCGGTGGAGTGCAGGGCGATGGTGTCGGCCCCGGCGTTGTCCATGGCGTGCCGCATGAGCATGCCGCCCAGCCCTCGGCCGCTGCACCGGCTGGCCACCAGCACCATGCCGATCCAGGCCAGGCGCGGGCCGAACCGGCTCAGGATCACCGAGCCGGCCAGGTCCCGCTGTTGTTCTCGCAGGCCGAAGCCCTCGCCGACGGTGAGCAGGAACGACCACTTCCGCCGGGAGCGCGGCCACCGCCGGTCGGCGGCGAGATCGAGACACGCGGCCAGGTCGTCGATGCCCAGCCGCGCGATTGACGCCGTGTCCATACGATCAACGTCTCATGACGTGGGTCACATGCGGTACGGCATTTTACCTACCTATAACGTTGGCAATCGCCTGAACTCCACGGTCGATCTCCTCGCGGGTGATCACCAGCGGCGGCGCGACGCGCAGCGTGGTGTCGTGGGTCTCCTTGCACAGCACACCCCGCTTGGCCAGGGCTTCGGACGCCGCGCGGCCGGCCGGGCCGCCGGGGGCGATCTCCACGCCGGCCCACAGGCCGCGGCCGCGGACCTCGGCGACGCCGTGGCCGACCAGCTCGGCCAGCCGCCCGTGCAGGTACGCGCCGAGCTCGCGGGAGCGCTGCTGGAACTCGCCGGTGGCCAGCAGCTTGACCACGGCGCGGCCGACCGCGCAGGCCAGCGGGTTGCCGCCGAAGGTCGAGCCGTGCTCACCCGGCTTGAGCACGCCGAGCACCTCACGCCGGCCGACCACGGCCGACACCGGCATGATGCCGCCGCCGAGGGCCTTGCCCAGCGTGTACAGGTCGGCGCGGACGCCGTCGTGGTCCAGGGCCAGCAGCTCGCCGGTGCGGGCCAGGCCGGACTGGATCTCGTCGGCGATCATCAGCACGTTGTTGTCGTCGCACAGCTTGCGGATGCCCGCGAGGTAGCCGGCCGGCGGCACGACCACGCCGGCCTCGCCCTGGATCGGCTCGATCAGCACGGCCGCGGTGTGCTCGGTGATCGCGTCGGCCATCGCGCCCAGGTCGCCGTACTTGACGACGGTGAAGCCCGGCGTGAACGGGCCGAAGTCGGCGCGGGCCGTGTCGTCGGTGGAGAACGACACGATCGTGGTGGTGCGGCCGTGGAAGTTGGAGCCGGCCACGACGATCTGCGCGGCGCCGGCCGGCAGGCCCTTGACCTGGTAGGCCCACTTGCGGGCCACCTTGATCGCCGACTCGACGGCCTCGGCCCCGGAGTTCATGGGCAGCACCAGGTCGGTGCCGGTGAGCTCGGCCAGCTCGCGGCAGAACAGGCCGAACTGGTCGTGGTGGAAGGCGCGGCTGGTCAGCGTGACGCGGCCCAGCTGCTCGACGGCGGCGGCGACCAGGGCCGGGTGGCGGTGCCCGAAGTTCAGCGCCGAGTAGCCGGCCAGGAAGTCCAGGTACCGGTTGCCGTCGACATCGGTCACCCAGGCGCCGTCGCCCTCGGCGATGACGACCGGCAGCGGGTGGTAGTTGTGCGTGCTCCACCGCTCGTCGAGGTCGACGTAACCGGCGGCTGTGGCGGGGGTGTCGATGGTGGCGGTCATGTCCCAAGGCTAGATGGCCGCTGGCGGTGATTTCATCCGGCCGACGTTGCGTATGGCACCTGTTTGTTGCGCTGTTCGAGATTCTGACGGCGATTCGTTGCATGCAGGTGGTGTTGCGCAATATGCAACCTTGATTGCACGCCTTGCCTGACGCGATGGTCTAGGCCACAGTTGCGGCACGCCGCCGTTGTTCGGCCGAAAGGGGCGTGTGGTGCCTGGTTTGGATCGTCGGCGGTTCCTGGGGGTGCTCGGGGCCGGGGTCGGAGGAGCGGTTCTGATGAGCGGTGGCGTGGCCGAGGCCGGCCCGGTGTTCGGCCCACAGGCCACCACCCGGCCGCTGTTCATCGGCACGTACACGGACGGCAGCGGCGCCGGCAAGGGCATCGGTGTCGGCACGTGGGACGCCGCCAGCGGTGCGCTCACCGCCAAGTCCGTGGTGTCCGTGTCCAACCCGTCCTTCCTCGCGCTCGCCCCCTCGCAGCGCTTCCTCTACGCCGTCGACGAGCAGGCCGGTGGCAAGGTCACCGCCCTGTCCGTGTCGAACGGCGCGCTCAAGGTGCTCAACAGCCAGTCCAGCAAGGGCGACGGCCCCACGCACCTGTGCGTCACCCCGGACGGCAAGCACGTGCTGGCCGCCAACTACGACTCCGGCAGCGTGGTCGTGCTGCCCGTCAAGGCCGACGGCAGCCTCGGCGCGGCCACCGATGTCGCGCAGCACAAGGGTTCCGGACCCGACCCCGACCGGCAGGAGGGGCCGCACGCGCACCAGGTGCTGCCCGACTGCACCGGCGCCTACGTGCATTCCGTCGACCTCGGCACCGACACCGTGTACGCGTACACGGTGTCCAGCGCCGGCAAGCTCAAGCTGGTGCACCAGGCCAAGGTGCCGGCCGGCCAGGGGCCTCGGCACCTGGTCTTCCACCCCAACGGCCGGTTCGCCTACATCGCCAACGAACTCGGCAACTCGGTCATCGTCGCCACGTATGACGCTTCCTCGGGTCTGCTGACCCCGGGCAAGCCCCAGACGACCCTGACCGCGCCGCCGCCCTCCGGTGTGCGCAACTACCCCGGCGAGATCATCGTCTCCGCCGACGGCCGGTTCGTGTACCTGTCCAACCGCGGCGCCGACAACGCGGCGGTGTTCGCCGTCGGCGACGGCGGGGCGTCGTTGAAGCTGCTGGCCAACACCCCCGTCGGCAAGAACCCCCGGCACATCGGGCTCGACCCGACCGGCTCGTTCCTGTTCTCCTCCAACCAGGATTCGGCCACGGTCACCAGTTACAGCGTCGACAAGGCCACCGGCCTGCTCAAGGCCGTCGGCACCCCGCTGAAGTCCCCGATGCCGGTGATGACCCTGCCGCTCTGAGCCCTCGCTTGACGTCACATGTGCTCCTCACTTGTCACCTGATGGCAAGTGAGGAGCGCATGTGACTCACGTGAACTGGGCCGGGCCTACATCCGGCTCGGCCGCTATCAGGACGTCCGGGCCGGCCTGTACCGGGCGCTCGACTTCGACGAGCGGCACGGCGATCCGGTCGGGCAGGCCCGCAGCTGCAACACCTCGGCATCGTGGCCTACGCACAGGGCGCCAACCTGGAGGCGTTGAAGCACGGCAAGGCCGCCTACGCCTTGTTCCACGCGGCCGGCCATCGCCCCGGCGAAGCAGAGGCCACCACAACCTCGGCCAGCACGAGCAGGCCGTCGCGTGCTACCGGAATGCCCTTGTCCTGTTTGAGAAGTTGGGCAGCCGCCATCCCCGGGCCGACACGTCGACCCGCCTCGGCGACACCAACCGGGCCGCCGACGACGAGCCGGCCGCGCACCACACGTGGCGGCAGGCCCTGCCCATTCTCGACGACCTGCACCACCCCGACGCCGAAGTCCTGCGCGCCCGGTTGAGGAAAACCCATGGGGTACCGGCGGGGTACCTGACGGGTACCGGGCGCGGACACGCTTGGCATCAAGGACAGTGAAAGGACCACGATGCCAACAAAACTCGCTTCACTGCTGAGAAGCCGCAAGGCGGCGGCCCTGCTTCTGGGCCTGCTCACGGTCGTCGCGCTGGGCGCCGGTGCGGGCACCGCCTCGGCCTCCGAGGGCTCTCGGGTGGAGATCTTGAACTTCAACTCCGATCTGTGCATGTCCATCCCCGGTGACGTCATCTACACGGGACAGCGGATCGACCAGTGGGACTGCGGCGGCTACGCGGACCAGTACTGGTATCTCAATCCCTCGGCCAGCCATCCCGGCTGGTTCTACATCCAGCCGCAGCAGAACGACACGCTGTGCGCCACCTACGTGCCCGGCACCAACGACATCCTCACCCTCCAGGGCTGCGGCACGAACGCCGGCAGCGGGAACGCCGGCACGCAGCTCTGGCGCTACGTCGGCGACAACGAGCTGGAGACCTTCCAGGGCTGGGCCATGTCCGTCCCCGGCGCCTCCACCACGCACGACGTCAGCATCAACATCTATCCGTACGGCCCCTACCCGGACCAGCACTGGGGCATCTACAGCGCGTGATCCTCGGCGCGGCCCGCCGCTCGGCGGTGGGCCGCGCCACCGGGTGGCCGGGGTTCGATGATTCTGACCGCCGCACTCCTGCGCCAGTCGTTCCGCGCCTGGGAGTCCGCCGACTTCGACGCCCTCGTCGACCTGCTCACCGACGACGTCTTCATGTCCATGCCCCCGGTGCCCTTCGAGTACGAGGGCCGAGCCCCCGTCGCCCGCTTCCGCGCCGCCATCTTCCGAGTCGGCCGCCGGTTCGAGCTCATCCCCACCCGCGCCAACCGCCAGCCCGCCTCCGGCGTCTACCTCCGCGACAACAACGGCATCAGCCGCCAACCGTAACGATCACCTGGAGTTGGAGGCGGTGGTCGATGCCGTGGCCCCGGTCAAGGGGCCGGCCGGGCGGCCTCGGCGTCGGCCGCGCAAGCTGCACGGGGACAAGGGCTATGACCGTTAAGCTGGACCTGGTGACTCACGGCAACCCCAAATGAGAAACCGTCTTAGCGGACGACGTCGTAGACCAGCTTCTGGATGCCGTTGCCGTACGACTCGCTCTCGATGACCTTGAGGGCCTGCTTGTCCTTGTCGGCCGCGCTGAACAGCCGCTTGCCCGCGCCGAGCAGGACCGGGAAGACCAGCAGGTGGTAGCGGTCGATCAGGCCCGCGTCGGCCAGCGCCCGGTTCAGCGTCGCGCTGCCGTGCACGATCAGCGGTCCGCCCTCGGTCGTCTCCTTCAGCGCCGCCACCTCGTCCAGCGACCGCAGGATGCTGGTCTCGCCCCAGTTGTCGACCAGGTCCTGCTCCTTCAGCGTCGTCGACACCACGTGCTTGGGCATCGCGTTGTACTTGGCGAAGTCGTCCGTCATCCCCGGCCACACCGGCGAGAAGGCCTGGTAGCTGACCCGGCCCAGCAGCATCGCCGACGCCTCCTCCTGCTCCCGCCCCTTCAGCTCGTACGCCGCCGGGTCGAACTCGATGCCCTGGAACGTCCAGCCCGAGTTCCGGTAGCCGGGCTCGCCGCCCGGAGCCTCGACAACGCCGTCGAGGGACACGAACGCGGTGGTGATCAGGGTGCGCACTGGGTGCTCCTTACTTGGTTCCGACCTGCTGTCATCACTGCGTCGAACGAACCGCGCCGGGATCGACACACCTACCCAGAGATTTCCCGGTCAGAAAGCGCTGGCCACGGCGTCGGCACGCTCACGGCGGGAGAGGGCCCGCAGCACGGGGAGGGCCCCGCGCCGGGCCACGGCGATGCGAGCCAAGGTGACAGTCGTGGCGTCGACGACGTCGGAGGGGAAGGCCGGGGTGGGGACGCCGATGCTGACGGCGAGGTCGTCGGCGTGAACGACGAGCTCCAGGATGCGGGTGAGCAGGCACTGGTCCAGCGGCAGCACCCGCTGACCGAACATGAGCACCAAGAGGTCCTCGGACAGGCCGTCCAACCGATCCGCCGCCGCCTGGACGGCGGCGTCGTAGCGGGAGGCGAGGTCGGCGGGGGACAGGCCGGCTTGCTGCTCGCCGAGGATGCGGATGCGGGCGGACTTCTCGGAGTGGACGTCGACCTCGCCGTGCTGGGAGTAGTAGCCCACGGCCTCCATCACGGGCGCGCCCGAGGGCACGGGGGCGTCGAGGAAACGGGGGATGTTGCCGACCTGGCCGGCGAGGTGGCCGGCCAGGCCGGAGACGCGGAACTCGGCCAGGGCGCTGGGCTTGGCCCACGCCTCGGCCAGCTCGGGGGAGTGCAGCAGCGGGGCCACGGCGCGGGCGGCGGTCAGGAACTGGGCGATCACTTGAGCAGCTGCTCCAACCGGGCGGCGACCTCGCGGTAGCGGGCGACGGGCACGAGGTGGACGCCGTCGAAGGCGCCGGTCTCGCGGATGCGCATGACCTGCTCGCACGTGGACTCGACGCCGGCCAGGCGGTCGCTGCCGAGGCGGTCGACGAGGTCGGCGGGGATGTCGATGTCGGGGATGGCGGAGGCCAGCCGCTGGGCGTGGGCCTGGCTGGCGATGACCATGACGCCGGCGTAGACGGGCATGTCGACGGGGTTGGCGTCGCGCCACCGCAGCAGGGCGTCGAGGGAGAAGCTGACCTGCACGAACATGAAGTCCGCGGCCCGCTTCCAGGACGGCAGGGGGCGCAGCCCGGCGGCGGTGCCGACCCGGAACGGGGCGACGCCGGAGAAGGCCTTGTCCTCGGACAGGGACCGCACCTCGTCGATCATCGTCCGCACGGTGAGCTGCCCGGTCCGGCTGCCGGTGGCCGGCTTGTCGCCGTAGACGAACAGGAACTCCTCGACGCCGTAGGCGGCGGCGGTCAGCAGGTCGCGGCGGAAGCCCAACATGTTGCGGTCACGGGAGTTGAGGCAGGCGATGCTGCGCCCGCCCATGGCCTGCACCTCGTGCGCGACGGCCACACTGGACACGGTGGCCCGCCCGATGTGGTTGTCGGGGATGAGAAAGCTGCCGGCGACCTTGGACAGGGTGCCGATCTGGTGCCGCACGTGCATCAGATCGGGCCGAGTCGGCGGCTCGATCTCGCAGACGACCTGGAACGGGCGCGAAGTCATGGGTCAGAATCTAGCGGCAACCCCGCGCAGCACGGACGGGGCGAGTCGGCTGATCACCCGGGCGGCCTTGGACTCGACCGTGACCGGCACGATCGCGCGCCGCTGACGCACGGCCCGCACGATCTCGGCGGCCACCCGCTCGGGCGGGAAGTTGCGCCGGCGGTAGATCCGGGTGCTGTCCCGCTGCTTCTGCGCCTGCTCGGCGGCCGAAGCGCCGGAGAAGGTGGTGGTGCCGGCGATGTTCGTGTTCACGATGCCGGGGCAGATGGTCGACACGCCGATGCCGGCCGAGGCGAGCTCGGCCCGCAGGCAGTCGGAGAGCATGAACACCGCCGCCTTGGACGTCGAGTACACGCCGAGCAGCTTGGACGGCACGTAGGCGGCGCCCGAGGCCACGTTGACGATGTGCCCGCCCTCGCCGCCGGCGATCATGAGCTCGCCGAACGACTTGCAGCCGTGGATCACGCCCCACAGGTTGACGCCCAGCACCCGCTGCCACTCCTCGGTGGTGGCGTCCATCAGCGTCCCGGCGTGCCCGATGCCGGCGTTGTTGACCACGACGTCGGGAATGCCGTGCTCGGCGGCGACATCGGCGGCGAACTTGGCCACGGCGCTCTCGTCGGCCACGTTCACCTGGTAGGCGGTCGCCCGCCCGCCGGCCAGGACGGCGGTTTCGCTGGCGGTGTCGTGGTTGACGTCGCAGACCACGACCTCCGCGCCCTGCTTGGCGAACGCCAGCGCGGTGGCCCGGCCGATGCCGCTGCCGCCGCCGGTGACCACGACCAGCTTGTCGGCGAACGGTGGCCGGTGCCGGCCGACCTCGGCCCGGCGCAGCGACCGCGTGGCCGGCTCGCCGGAGACGTGCTGGATGAACTCGGCGGCCATGCGGGCGATCACGTCCGGATGCGTGATGGGGACCCAGTGGCTGGCCGCAACGGTGCGGCGCCACAGCTTCGGCGCCCACTTCTGGAGGTTCTCGGTCAGCGCCGCGGTGACGTAGCGATCCCGCGTGGGCTGGATGACCTGCACCGGAACGGTGGTGCGGCGCTCCCGCGGATTACGGGTCACGGGTCGGAAATTGGCCTTGTACAACGACATCCCGTTGATGCCGTCCTTGGTGATCGTCGGCGCGGGATGCCCGGGCCGACGGGGCACGCCGTCGACCATGGTCAGCAAGCGGCCCCAGTTGCGGCCCAGCCACAGCCGCCAGACCAGCGTCGGCACCATGGGCAGGTGGAAGAAGCCGATGTACCACGAGTGCATCAGCTGCCGGACCGACTTGAGGCTCGGCCGCCGCATCCAGTGCGCCACATGATCGAGGCACGGCCCGGAAATCGAGGTGTACGAAGCGATCCGGTCGGCGTTGGCCGGCTCGGTGACGGCCTCCCACGCCTGGATCGACCCCCAGTCGTGGGCGACGACGTGCACCGGACGGTCGGGGCTGACCGCGTCGGCCACGGCCATCAGGTCGTGGCCGAGGTGTTCGAGCCGGTAACCCTCCATAGTGGACGGTTTGCCGGTCTTGCCCGAGCCCCGGGTGTCGTAGCTGACCACGTGGAAGTCCTCGACCAGCCGCGCGGCCACGTCCTGCCACATCAGGTGCGTGTCGGGGTAGCCGTGCACCAGCAGCACCGTCGGCTTCGCCGGGTCGCCCTGCTCGTAGACGGCCAGCCGAACGCCGTCGGAGGCCACAGTCCTGCTCTTCATCGTTCCTCCAGGACCAAGCGCTCGCCGTCGGTGCGCTCGACGCACACCAGGATGTCACTGCCGTCGACCGTGCGCTGCCGGCAGGTGCCGCAGAAGCCCTGCTGGCACGAGTACGGCACACTGGGCCTGAAGTCGCGCAGCACGGCCAGTACCGATCGGTCGGCCGGCACGTCGAGCACCGGTCCGTCCACGCCCAGCTGCACCTCGAACGGGTGACCGTCGATGATCGGGGGCGGCCCGAACCGCTCGTAGTGCAGGCCGGTCGCCGGGCAGTCGCGGAAACCCCGCTTCACGGCGTCCAACATGCCCGACGGCCCGCAGACGTAGACCGCGCCGCCTTCCGGGGCGTCGGCCAGCAGCTCGTCCCGGCCGGGATTGATCGTCACGTTGCCGGACGGCAGTTCGTCGAGGAAGGGCAGCGACCGTCCCTTGTAGACCAGGCGCCAGTCCATGCCCAGTCGGGCCGCCGTCCGAACCATGGGCAGGATCGGCGTGATGCCGATGCCGCCCGCGACGAACAGCGCCTTTCCCCGGGCCACGAAGGGAAAGGCGTTGCGCGGCCCGCGAACCGTGACCCGCGTGCCGGGCTTCAACTCGTGCACCTCGGCCGATCCCGGGCCGATGAGCCGGGCCGCGATGCGATACGTGCGGTCGCCGGGGTCCCCACACAGCGAGTACTGCCGCCGCAGTCCGGACGGCAGGTGCAGGTCGAGATGCGCCCCGGGCTGCCAGGCCGGCAGGTCGTCCCCGGCCAGCCGGATGCCCACGACGTCGTCGGCGACCTCTTTCCGTTCGCTGACAACGAGATCCAGCGGCCGCTCCAGCGGGACCGTCCGCCGCCGGCTGCGGCCCCAGAGCGGCAGCGCCCGGGTGTAGACGTCGGTGAACCGGGCGAGGCCCTGGATGAACCGGTCCGGCATCAGTGGGCTGCCTGCGCGGCCGGGGACTGCGCCAGGTAGGCCACGGCCTGCGCGGTGGAGCCCTCCTGCGTGGGGTAGTAGCTCGGCTTGAAGTAGCGGGACATCGAGCGGGCGATCCGCCACGGCCCCGGCATCAGTCCTTTTCGGACGGCACGCCGGTAGTCGCGCCAGGTGGCCTTGGTGCCGCGCGGCAGCTCGGGATCGTTGGCCAGCAGGAACTTCGCGCCCTTGATCCACATGATCCACAGCACCGGCCCGGCGATCACCATGGCCCGCGCCCGGCGCAGGTAGCGGCCGTCGAAGTGGCGCATCACGTCGAAGGCGACGCAGCGGTGCTCCACCTCCTCGGCGCCGTGCCAGCGCAGCAGGTCGAGCATGGTCGGATCGGCCTCGGCCCGGTCGAGGCCGGGGGAGTTGAGGATCCAGTCGCCGAGGAACGCCGTCACGTGCTCGATGGCCGCGACCATGGCCAGTCGCTCGATCAGGTACTCCTGGTGGGCCCGGACGGTGAGCGTCGGCCGCTCGCCGAGGATGCGCTTGAAGATCCACGACACCTGGGCCACGAACGGGTCCGGATCGAGGCCCTTGGCCGGCAGGTGGGCGAGGACGCCCTGGTGGGCCTCGGCGTGCATCGCCTCCTGGCCGATGAAGCCGCGGACGTCCTCGGCCAGGCGGTCGTCGGTGACCAGCGGCAGGGCGTGGTGGAAGACCCGGCAGAACCAGCGCTCGCCCTCGGGCAGCAGCAGGTGCAGGACGTTGAGCACGTGCGTGGCGAACGGCTCCCGCGGCACCCAGTGCATGGGCAGCTGTGACCAGTCGAACCGCACGTCACGGGGTTGCAGCAGCAGCTTGTCGGGTTCCGTCATCGCCGACCTCCCGAGTTACCTGTTACTGGAGGTAACGGTAAACCGGCGGGCATCCGGTGGCAACCCCCGGGTCGAGTGGCGCGGTCGGTGACACTGGGGTGGCATTCACGCAGATCGGCAGGAGGGACGACCGATGGGCAAGCGACTCGACCGTACGCTGTACGAGACCGAGCTGCTGCGGCTGCAGGCCGAGCTGGTGAAGCTCCAGGAGTGGGTCCGGGTCGAGAAGGCGCGGGTGGCCATCGTGTTCGAGGGCCGGGACGCCGCCGGCAAGGGTGGCGCCATCAAGCGCGTCACCGAGTACCTCAACCCCCGCGTCGCGCGCATCGCGGCACTGCCGGCGCCGTCCGAGCGGGAACGGTCGCAGTGGTACTTCCAGCGCTACATCGCCCAGCTGCCCGCCGCCGGCGAGATCGTGCTGTTCGACCGCAGCTGGTACAACCGTGCCGGTGTCGAGCGGGTGATGGGCTTCTGCACGCCCGACGAGTACCACCGGTTCCTGCACCAGTGCCCCATCTTCGAGCGGCTGCTCGTCGAGGACGGCCTGCTGCTGCGCAAGTACTGGTTCTCCGTCTCCGACGACGAGCAGGAGAAGCGCTTCCACGACCGCCTCGACGACCCCATGCGCCGCTGGAAGCTGTCGCCCATGGACGCCGAGTCCATCACCCGGTGGGAGGACTACTCACGGGCCAAGGACGAGATGCTGGTGCACACCGACATCCCCGAGGCCCGCTGGATGACCGTGGAGAGCGACGACAAGCGCCGGGCCCGCATCAACATGATCGCCCACCTGCTGTCCTCCATCCCCTACCACGACGTCAAGCTGCCGGAACTCAAGCTGCCCAAGCGTCCCCCGTCCACCGGCTACCAACGCCCGCCCAAGGACACCCAGAACTACGTCCCCGACCACGCGGCAACCCTCCACTGAACCCCCGCGAGTCACGCTCTCCGGCAGTGCGAAACACGGTTTCGGGCAGTTCTGAGATCTGCGGCGCAGTTCTGCCCGAAACCGTGTTTCGGTGTGTCTGTGAGCGTGACTCGCGGGGGTTAGAGGGTGGGGATCACCGAAGTGCCGTACGCCGCGAGGGTTTTGTCGCGGTCGTCGTGCATGAGGTAGAGGGAGAACTGGTCGACACCGAGGGAGGCGAGCTCCTGGAGGCGCTCGATGTGGGCGGATTCGGGGCCCACCAGGCAGAAGCGGTCGACGATGTCGTCGGGGACGAAGTCGGTGGAGGGGTTGCCGGCCTTGCCGTGGTGGGCGTAGTCGTAGCCCTCGCGGCCCTTGATGTAGTCGGTCAACGCCTTCGGCACCCCGCCACCCTCGCCGTAGCGGGCGACCAGGTCGGCGACGTGGTTGCCGACCATGCCGCCGAACCAGCGCAGCTGGTCCCGCTGGTGCGCAAGGTCGGAGCCGACGTAGGCCGGTGCGGCGACACAGATCGTCACGGCCGAGGGATCACGGCCGGCGGCGACGGCGGCTTCCCGCACGGAGCCGATGGTCCAGCGGGCGATGTCCGGGTCGGCGGTCTGCAGGATGAAGCCGTCGGCCTGCTCGCCGACCAGTTTCAGCGCCCGGGGTCCGTAGGCCGCCATCCACATCTCCAGCTTGCCGTCACGCACCCACGGGATCTGCACCGGCACGCCGTGGTGCTGGGCCTCGCGGCCCTCGGCGAGGTCCTTGATCACGTGCATGGCCTCGCTCAAAGTGGCCAGGGAAGCCGGTTTCTGGCCGATCACCCGGCGCGCGGAGTCGCCACGGCCGATGCCGCACACGGTCCGGTTGCCGAACATGTCGTTGAGGGTGGCGAACAGCGATGCCGTCACCGACCAGTCCCGGGTGCTGGGATTGGTCACCATCGGGCCGACGACCAGCGCGCTCGTGGCGGCCAGGATCTGGGAGTAGATGACAAAGGGCTCCTGCCACAGCACGACCGAGTCGAACGTCCAGCCGTAGCGGAAGCCGCCGCCCTCGGCCGCCTTCATCATCTCGACGACGTTGCGGGCCGGCGGATCCGTTTGGAGTACAACGCCGAAGTCCATTGCTGGGCCTCTCAGTTCAGGTACTGGTTGAGTTCGCGGGACAGGAACCGGCCGTGCCCCTTGGCCCCGTGCCAGCCGCCGCTGTCGACAACAACCCGGCCCCGCGACAGCACGGTGTCGACGCGCCCGGTGATCTCCAGTCCCTCGTACGCCGAGTAGTCCACGTTCATGTGATGTGTCGTCGCCGACAGCGTCTGCTTCGCGGCCGGGTCGTACACCACGATGTCGGCGTCCGAACCGGGCGCGATGACGCCCTTGCGGGGATACAGCCCGAACATCCGGGCCGGCGTGGTCGAGGTGACCTCGACCCAGCGCTGCAACGTCAGCTCGCCACCGACCACGCCCTGGTAGATCAGGTCCATCCGGTGCTCGACGCCGGGCATTCCGTTGGGAATCTTGGAGAAGTCGCCGCGGCCCAGCTCCTTCTGCTCCACGAAGCAGAACGGGCAGTGGTCGGTCGACACCACCGACAGGTCGTTGGTCCGCAGCCCCTGCCACAGCGCGCCCTGGTGCGACTTCTCCCGCAGCGGCGGGGAAGCGACGAACTTGGCGCCCTCGAAGTCCGGTCGGGCCAGGTCCTCGATGGACAGGAACAGGTACTGCGGGCAGGTCTCCGCGAACACGTTCTGGCCCGTGTTCCGGGCCTCGGCAACGGCTTCCAGCGCCTGCGCCGCCGACAGGTGCACGATGTACAGCGGCGCGCCGGTGACCTTGGCCAACTGGATGGCCCGGTGGGTGGCCTCGCCCTCCAGCTCCGGCGGCCGGGTCAGGCCGTGCTGCACGGGATCGGTGCGCCCGGCGGCGATCGCCTGCGCGACAAGCTGATCGATGGCGATGCCGTTCTCGGCGTGCATCATGATCGTGCCGCCGTTGGCCCGCGCCCGCTGCATCGCCAGCAGGATCTCGCCGTCGGTGGAGTAGAAGACGCCGGGGTAGGCCATGAACATCTTGAACGTGTTCACGCCGGCGTCGACGCAGGCGTCCATCTCCTTGAGCGTGCCGTCGTTGACGTCCGACACGATCATGTGGAAGCCGTAGTCGACCGCGCAGTTGCCGTCGGCCTTCTCGTGCCACTTGTCCAAAGTGGACAGGAGTGAGGTTCCCTTGGCCTGCACGGCGAAGTCGACGATGGTGGTGGTGCCGCCCCAGGCCGCCGCGGTCGTGCCGGTCTCGAACGTGTCGGCCGAGAAGGTGCCGCCGAACGGCATCTCCATGTGCGTGTGCCCGTCGATGCCGCCCGGCAGCACGTACTTGCCGGACGCGTCGACCACCGTGTCGGCGTTGCCGGGCCACGAGTCCGGCGCCACCACGGCCGTGACCCGCTCGCCGTCCACGACCACGTCGGCGGCCACCGAGCCGGTCGAGCTGAGCACGGTGCCACCCTTGATCAGGATGCTCACGGCTTCACCAGCGATTCGTAGCTGTCCGGGCGGCGGTCGCGGTAGAACGCCCACAGGTCGCGGACCTCGGCCAGCAGGCCCATGTCGAGATCGCGGACGACGATCTCCTCCTCGGTGTCGGAGGCGGCCTCGCCGATCAGCTGCCCACGCGGGTCGGCGAAGTAGGTCTGGCCGTAGAAGTCGTTGTCGCCCAGCGGTTCCACGCCGACCCGGTTGATCGTGCCGACGAAGTACTCGTTGGCCACCGCGGCCGCCGGCTGCTCCAGCCGCCACAGGTACTCGGACAGGCCGCGGCTGGTGGCCGACGGGTTGAACACGATCTTGGCGCCGGCCAGGCCCAGCGCCCGCCAGCCCTCGGGGAAGTGGCGCTCGTAGCAGATGTAGACGCCGATGCGGCCGACCGCGGTGTCGAACACCGGGTAGCCCATGTTGCCGGGCCGGAAGTAGAACTTCTCCCAGAACCCCTTGACCTGAGGGATGTGGTTCTTGCGGTGCTTGCCCAGGTACTTGCCGTCGGCGTCGATGACGGCCGCGGTGTTGTAGTAGACGCCCGGCTGCTCCTGCTCGTACATGGGCGCGATCAGCACCACCCCGTGCTGCTTGGCCACCTCGCACAGCAGCTGCGTGGTCGGCCCGTCCGGGATCTGCTCGGTGTAGGAGTAGTAGTCCGCGTCCTGCACCTGGCAGAAGTAGGGGCCGTAGAACAACTCCTGGAGGCAGATGACCTGAGCGCCCTGTGAGGCGGCGGTCCCGATGGCGGCCACCGCGTTCGCGATCATCGATTCCTTGTCCCCGGTCCAGCGCTGCTGGACGAGGCCGGCTCGGACGATCTGTGCCACGTTGCGTCTCCTTGCCTAGTTGGTCGCCACGGTGACTGCCGGTGTCGCCGATGTTCTCGGCGTCAGTACCAGGTACAGCAGGAAGGCGGCGATCAGGCCGGCCACCCAGCTGTAGTCGTAGACGGGCTTGAGGAACGGGATCAGGCCGTCGGCCGGGAACGGGCCGGTGCCGGGCGCGGAGTAGGCGCCGCCGACCGCGATCACCGCGCCGACGACGGTGGCCACCAGCGCCCGCCAGTTCCAGCCGCCGGTGAACCAGTACTTGCCGTTCTCCTTGTACAGGTCCGGAAGCGACAGCTGGGTGCGGTCGATCAGCCAGTAGCCGGCGATCAGCACGCCGGCCACCGCGGCCAGCACGCCGCCGTAGAAGCCGAGCCAGGTGAAGATGTAGACGTGCGGGTCGGAGATCAGCCGCCACGGCTGGATCAGCACGCCCAGCACGCCGGTGATCAGGCCGCCGGTGGCGAACGTGACGCGCTTGGGCACGGCGTTGGAGAAGTCGTAGGACGGCGACACCACGTTGGCCGCCAGGTTGGCCGAGATGGTGGCCAGCACCAGGGCGATCAGCGCGACGACCACCAGCACCGGGCTGTCGAAGCGGGCCGCCAGCTGCGCCGGGTCCCAGATCGCCTCGCCGTACAGGGCGACCGCGCCCGAGGTGGTCAGGATGGCCACGATCGCGATGAACGACATGGTCGTGGGCAGGCCCAGGATCTGGCCCCAGAACTGCTTGCGCTGGCTGCCGCCGAACCGGGTGAAGTCGGGCATGTTCAGCGACAGCGTCGACCAGAAGGCGATCATCGCCATCAGCGAGGGCGCGAACACCGCCCAGAAGCCCGATCCCCAGCCCAGCTTGGACGGCTCGGACAGGATCGGGCCGAAGCCGCCCGCCTTGACCAGCACGTAGACCAGCAGGATCAGGAAGCCCACCGACACCAGCGGCGCCGTCCAGTTCTCGAACCGGCGGATGGCGTCCATGCCGCGCCAGATGATCAGCATCTGCACGACCCAGAACGCCGCGAAGGACAGCCACAGCGTCCACGGCTGGCCGCCGATCGCCGCGGCATTGCTCCAACCGCCGCCGAACAGCTTGCCGACGATCACGTACAGCGCCTCGCCGCCGACCCACGTCTGGATGCCGAACCAGCCGCAGGCGATGAACGCCCGCAGCAGGGCCGGCAGGTTCGCGCCGCGCACGCCGTAGAAGCTGCGGGCGAACACCGGGAACGGGATGCCGTACTTGGTGCCGGCGTGGCTGTTGAGCAGCATCGGCACCAGCACGATCAGGTTGCCCAGCGTGATCGTCAGGAAGGCCTGCACCCAGTCCATGCCCAGCGCGATCAGCGAGGCGGCCAGGGTGTAGCTGGGGATGTTGTGGGCCATGCCCATCCACAGCGCGAAGAAGTTGTACGTCGTCCAGGTGCGCTTCTCCAGCGGCACCGGGGCCAGCTCGCTGTTGTAGAACCGGCTGTCGGCGATCGCGGCGTCGTCCGCGAGCTCGACGCGGCCGTCTGTCGGGGTGACCGGGACCGGGGAGTGTGCCATGGCTGCTCCTGACGTCACCTGGGCGAGAAGTCAGTATCGTGGGTGGCCGCTGCGGGAAAGGGCAGTGTCACAGTGTCCATGGTTGGCCCCCGTGGCGCACATTGTGTCCAGTTCGGAACCCTTCTGCCCGTTCGGGCGTCTCTTGATCGTGATTTCACGGCGGGCAGTGCTGGTCGGTGGCGGGGTGGGGGCGGCTCTGGTCGCCGGTGCGGTGGTCGAGCAGACCCGACTACGGAGGCTGCTGGGGTGGACCGGACCCGACGGGGTGGTGCCCGCCGTGAAGCCCGTCCCGGTCTCCGTCACCCGGCAGCGATCCGCCGCTCGGGGCCGTGACGTGGACATGGTGGTCATGCAGCCGGGGCTGCCGGTGTGCGTGCTCCTGCACGGCCGTGGAAACTCCGCTCGGGGCATGATCGACCTCGGGGTGCCCGCCTTCCTCGCGGCGGCGCAGGCGAGGTTCACCGTGGTGGCGGTGGACGGCGGCGATTCCTACTGGGTGTCACGCACGCCGTCCGATGATCCGCAGCGCATGCTGCGCGAGGAGCTGCCCGGCTGGCTCCAGGCCGCCGGCCTGGCTCCGCCGCGAGCGGTCCTCGGCATTTCCATGGGCTGCTTCGGCGGCCTGGTCTACGCCCGTGACGCCGGCCTGCCGGCGGCGGTCCTCAGCCCCGCCCTGTTCCGTTCGTGGGACGACGCCCGCACGGTCGACGCCTTCGCTGACGAGGCCCAGTGGTCGTCGTACGAGCCCCTGCGGCATCCGCTGCCGAAGCGGCTGGGCGTGTGGTGTGGGGAGGAGGACCCGTTCTACGACTCGGCCCGCGAGCTGGCGCCGCACGCCGAGGTGGCGGCCTTCGACCATGGGGAGCACACGGACGGCTACTGGCGGCGGGTGTTGCCGGCGGCGATGGGCTACCTGGGGACGGTGCTGTGAGGGCCGGAGGAGGCAGGACGCGCCCCCTGGTCGCGTCCTGCCGCTCGACAATCGCCCCAGTGCGACGTCCGCCGCGGTGAACGACCGGCGGGCGCCGGGCTGTTCATTCTGGTGGACGTTTTGCTCAGCCTTCCAGCCGGGGTGGGCGCTGTCAATACGCTGCGTTTCTTGACATGCGCGTTCCGTGTTCAATACGGTGAACGGTGGTTTCTGGGGGAGCTGGGGGACGGTATGGGCGAGTCGGTCGCCGACAAGATCAACGCGCTGATCGGCGAGCGCTGGTCGAAACCGCCGGGCAACGCGGCGATCGCGCGGGAGATCCGGCGGGAGACGGGGCTGTCCATCTCGACCGGCTACCTGTGGATGCTGCGCACCGGGCAGCGGGGCAACCCGACGGGCGACCGGCTGCAGGCGCTGGCCCGCTTCTTCCAACGGCCGCCGGCCTACTTCTTCGACCACGAGGTGACCAGCGAGGACATGGAACTGGCCGCCTGCCTGCGGCAGCAGGGCGTGCGGATGATCGCGATGCGCGCCGACGGGCTGTCCGAGCAGAGCCAGCGGGCCATTCTCGAGCTGGTGGAGCGGGCCCGGCAGATCGAGAAGCTCGACGAGTCCGATGACTGACTCCGCCGTGCGGGCGCCGTACCACCGGTGCCCGCCGGCGCAGACCGACGAGGCGGACCCCGTGACCAGACAGCGCGAGCTGCGCGCGATCGCCGATCGGTACACGACCACGGGCCCGTTCTCCGTGGACGCGCTGTGCCGGGTGATCTCCGCCCAGCGCGGCCGGCCGCTGCACGTGCACCCCCTGAACGTGCCGCCGTCCTCGGGCCTCAACGCCTGCGGCATGTGGATCGCCACCGACGTCGCCGACCACGTCTTCGTCGAGCACCGGACCAGCCGGTTCCACCAGGAGCACATCATCCTGCACGAGATCGGGCACATGCTGTGCGATCACGTGACCGAGGACCTGCCGTCCGCGCTGACCGAGGCCCTGAGCGAGGGGCAGGTCGACTCCGGCCTGGTGCGGCAGGTGCTGGCCCGCACCAGCTACACCACCGGCCAGGAGAAGGACGCCGAGATGGTGGCCAGCCTCATCCTGGAGCGGGTGGCCCGGCGGCACGCCCGCGCGCTCGGCGACGCCGACAGCCGGCTCGGCACGATTCTGGGGATCAACGACGGTGACTGACCTGATTCAGACGGTCCTGCTCTACCTGTGCTGGATCGTCGTGATCGTGCGCGTCTCGGCGCTGCGGTCCCGCAACCAGCGGCCGCTGTGGTTCGCGCTGCTGATGCTGGCGCTGGGCATCACCATGTTGCAGAAGGACACCAACGCCTTCATCCGGGGCATCACGGGCGACGTCAATTTCCAGTACCTCGCCTCCAGCGTCATGGCCGTCGGTGTCGCCGCCACGCTGCTGACGTTCGCCGCCCGCGCGGCCGAGGTGCGCATCTCCCCGTGGCTGCGCTGGATCTCCTGCGGCGTCACGGTTGTCGTGATGATCGCGTCGTACGTGATCTTCACTCTCGGCGGTGGCAAGGCCCGGCCGCACTTCTTCCCGGTGCCGGGCACGGTGTCCATTTTGGACGTCTACTGGGTCGTCTACCTGGTCTACCAAGGCATCGCCACCGTGGCGACGCTGGTTCTGCTGCTGCGGGCCTTCGGCCGTGTGCGGTCGTGGCTGGTGCGCATCCCCGTGCTGCTGCTGATCATCGGCTCGGTCGGCTTCACGGTGTTCATCGGCAGTCGCTTCGTCGCCGTGTTCGGTGGGGTCGAGTCCGCCGTCGCCTTCGGCACCTACGTCTCGTCCCCGCACACCATCGGCGTCTCGCTGGGCTGCTCGATCGCCGCCTTCGTGCCGCTGCTGCTGGGCTGGTCGGCCTGGCGCAACGCCAGTGCGCTGTACCCGCTGTGGAAATCCCTCGTCACGGCCGTGCCGCACATCGCGCTCGACCCGCCCCGGCCGTTCCTGGTCGACGCGCTGCGGCCGCAGAACAGCCAGCTCCGCCTGCACCGGCGGCTGGTCGAGATCCGTGACGGCATGCTGATCATGAACGACTGGGTCCAGCCGGCCGACCTCGCGCAGATCGAGGTCTTCGTCTCCGACGTGCCGCCCGAGGTGATGGCCCCGATGACCACCGCCTGCTGGCTCAAGGTCGCCATCGCCGTGCACGCCGCCGGCCTGCCCATGGCCACCGACCCGCTCGACCTCGTCCGCCAGGGTGGCACCGACGGCGAGTCCGAGCTGCACTGGCTGCGCTCCGTCGCCGCCGTCTGGACCGACGCCCGCACCGACCGCTTCGCCACCACCGTCAGCGAAACCCGCCTCGCGACCCACCGCCTGTAACACCCCCGCGAGTCACGCTCAGCGTCACACCGAAACCCGCGGCGGTGCAGATCCGGTCTGCCCGAAACCGTATTTCGGTGTGCCCGAGAGCGGGACTCGCGGGGGTTGGGGTCGGGAAATGTTCCTGGGTCGCCTGGGGGCTGGCTCCCTGTCGGCCGGGAGTGGGGGCGGCGCAGGATCATGCCCTCGATCGAGGGGGTGACAACGCATGAAGATCATGGTGAAGAAGGTGGAGCGCATCGAGGCGACGCGCAACCACCAGACGGAGTCCGAGGCGGCCTGAGTCGCCAGCACGCCGAGCCGTCCCCGCCTCGACCGGGGACGGCTCGGTCCGTAACCGGGAGACCGCTTGTGTTGCCACGCCTGAAATCCGTGCTGGTGCTGCCCGACGCCGGCAGTGTCGTGATCCACCGGCGCGCGCTGGAACGCGTCCATCTCGACGACGAGGACGGCGCCGTCGCGGCCCTGCTCGGCCTGCTGCGGGAAGGCCGCCGTGCCGAGCCGGAACTGGCCGATGCCATGGCGGCCAACGGCTTCACGGTGTCCGAACGGGACGTCGCCGCGGCGGTCGCGCAGTTCGACGAGTGGGGTCTGCTGGAACGGGCCGGCGACGACGAGACCCTGCCGCTCGAGGTCCGGCGCCGGCACGAGAGCAACCTGCGCTTCTACGACGTGACGGCGAGCCTGGACGTGAGCAGCGCCGACCAGCACCGGGCGGTGGCGGCGGCCCGGGTGCTGCTGCTGGGCGCGGGCGGCGTGGGCTCCGGCGTGCTGCAATCCATGGTGGGGCTGGGCGTCGGGCACGTGACACTGGTCGATTTCGACGTGGTGGAGACCAAGAACCTGGCCCGGCAGTTCGCCTACGGGCTGGCCGCGATCGGCGAGCGCAAGGTGGACGCGGCCAAGGCCTGGGCGGATTCCTACTCCCCGGGCACGGTCGTCGAACCGGTGCACCGCCGGGTGGACAGCGCCGCGGCCGTCCGGGAACTGGCCGAGGGCCACGACCTGGTGGTGTGCGCCGTCGACAGCCCGGACGACATCCAGCTCATGGTCAACGAGGCCTGCTTCGAGCTCGGAATCCCTTATGTCGTGGGAGGTCTGGCCTATTCGACGTTGTGCTACTGGTCGGTGGAGCCGGGCCGGTCGCCCTGCCGGCGTTGCCTGCACCTGCACCGCGGCGACGAGGGGCCCATGCGGGACGCGCTGTTCGAGCGGAATCCGGTCAACCGAGCCACCGGGCCGGTCGTGCAGCTGTTGGCCGGCTTCGTGACGATGGAGGCGATGCGCTACCTGCGGCGCACCGAGCCGCCGGTCGCCGCGGCCTGCTATCACGTCGTGGAGCTGGCCGACGGCATGACCACGGAACGCCATGCGTGGCAGCACCATCCCGATTGCGAGCTGTGCCGATGATCCAGGCGGTCACGGTCGTCCCGGACGGCGACGGATACCTGCTCGGCTGGCGCGGCGGCCCCGACTTCGTCGAGGTGCCGGCGGTCGGCGGCCGGATCGTGTTGTGGTTGCAGGAAGGCCTTTCGGTGGCCGAGTGCACGGCCCGGGCGGGCGAGATGGTCGGCGAGCCGGTGGATGTCGAGGACTTCCTGCACGACCTGACCGAGGCCGGCATCCTGAGCGACGAGGAGCCGCCGGGCGACACACCGCCGTTCGGCCACCGCCTCGGCCGTATCCTCTTCGGTCCGGCGGGACTGACCGCGCAGGCGGCGCTGGTGGTGATCGGGGTGGTGTTGCTCGTGGTCGACCCCGCGCTGCGGCCGGACTACCACGACGGCGTGCCGTTCACGATCCCGTTGGCCAGCCTGCTGTCCATCACAGTGGTCTCGGCCGTGCTCACCGTCATCCACGAGATGGCGCACAAGCTGGCCGCCGCCCAGTACGGCGTCTACGGCCGGATCTCCTTCGGCCGCAGGCTGTTCTTCATCGTGGCGCAGACGGACGTGACCGGCCTGTGGGTGCTGCCCCGTCGGCGCCGCGCGGTGCCGCTGGTCGCCGGCATCCTGATCGACGCCGCGATCGTGGCGATTCTGGTGATACTCCAGGAGTTCGTCGGCCCCGACCCGATCATGCGGGTCGCGGTGTTCATCAACGTCGGCGCCATCGTCGCGCAGACCGCCGTGTACATGCGCACCGACTTCTACGCCCTGTTCCTGGTGCTGACCAACAGCAAGAACCTGTGGGCGCTCAAGGGCGCGGTGTTCCGCCGGCTGATCCGTCGGGCCGGCCGCAACGACCTGGACCTGATCGGAGCGGCGACACCGCGGGAACTGTTCTGGGCCAGGGCCTATCTGCTGCTGTACGTGCCCGGCGTGGCGATCGCGTTCTCCTACTACTTCGGGTTCACGCTGCGAGCCACCTTGCGGGTGATCGGGCTGGCGGTGTCGGCGATCCCGGACGGCGGGTGGTCGGCGGTCGGCGGCGTGGTGGCGCTGCTGGTGATCCTGGTGCCGATGGGGTTCGGCCTCACCGGCGCGGCCCGGTCGGGGATCGCGGCGATCCGCCGCGCCGCTCACTCCGGCTTGCGGGCCCAGACGGAAATGCCGATATAGCGGACATCCACGAAACCGGGATCGTCGATCAGCGCCAGGCACTCGTCCAGCGCCTTCTGCGTGAACAGGCCCTTGGCGATCAGGTGCGGCCCGGCCTGTTGCAGGTTGAGCCGCCACAGGTCGTCGGCCAGGCCGCCGAGGCCGATCATCCGCGGCTTCGTCTCCACCTGGATGTCCACATAGCCGTGCCGCGCCATGAGCCCGGGAAGCCTTGTGCCCCACTGCATGTCGGCACCGCGAGCCTGAGCCGAAGCGGCTGCGGCCTGGGCGTAGGTGTTCATGGCCGGATAGGGGCTGGAGCCGACCGGCAGCGTGTAGACGTCCTCGACGACGAACCAGCCGCCGGGGGCGAGCCAGTCCCGGGCGTCGGCGACGACCTTGTCCCGGGTGGGCAGGTGACACATCACGGCACGGGCGTGGATCAGGTCGAACGAGGCCGGCTCGAACGCATGCGTGGCGATGTCGGTTTCGAGCACCGTGACGTTCGGCGCCGGCTCCAGGCGCCGCACGTCCAGATCGGCGGCCACGACGTGGGCGCAGTGCGACGAGAGCCAGCGGGTCACCGAACCGGCGCCGGCGCCGATCTCCAGGCACCGCCACGACTCCGCCGCCGGCAGCGACTCCAGGATCGCCACCGTGTCGGGGTCGCGGAACCGCTCCAGCATCCGCAGCCGCTCCTGCTCGGTCGGCGCGGCAAAGGGCCCGGTCGCATAGGTTTCCGCCACGGGAACCGACCCTAGCAGGGAAGATCCATTGCCAGCAGGGCAACGTAGAGGGACAGCATGGACTCGGGATCCTCAAGCGAGACACCGAGAACCGACTCGATGCGGGACAGCTGCTGGTAGTAGGCGGTGCGGGACATGTGCGCGGCGGCGGCCGCGGCCGACTTGTTGCCGCCGTGCTCGCAGAACACCCGCAGGATGTCGATCAGGCGGCTGCCCTGGGCGGCATCGCGGGCCAACAGCGGCCCCAGCTCGCGTTCGGCGAAGGCCGACAGGCGCTCGTCTTCACGGAGCAGGTGCAGCAGCCCGCGCAGGCGCACGTCGTCGAGCCGGTGGTAGCTGCGGGTGCCGGGGGAGCGCAGGGCGGCGTTGGCCACGTGGGCGGCCTCGATCATGCTGCGCCGGCCGTCGGTGATGGACCGCACGGTGGTGCCGACGCCGATGACCACGGGGATCGCGGTGGGGGAACTCCTGATCTGTGAGGCAAGGCGTCTCAGCGCGGCGTCCACAGTGGACTGCGACGGCAGGGAGAGCAGTGCCCGCACGGAGATGTCGTCGACGCCGCCGACCAGGGCCGGGATCTTGGTGCGACGGGCGGCCGACGCGGTGGCCTCGGCCAGGTCGCGCAGCGCCTCCTGGGTCGCCGACGGCGTGGTCTCGGGGCGGATGGCCATGCCGACGAGCTGCCTCCCCTCCAGCGGCACCCCGAGCGCCCCGGCCCGGGTGGCCAGATCCACCGGCGGCGCGCCGGTGGCCAGCAGCTCCGTCAACAGGGTGCGATGGGTGTGCCGCTCCAGGCTCTCCCGGTCCCGGGCGACGAGCCGGTTCACGGCCAGCGCGGAGGCGGCCCGCTCGGCCACCACGACCAGCCGGTGCGGCGGCGAGTCGGGGCTCACCAGCACCAACCGTCCCCAGTCGTTGCCGCGCGCGCCGACGATCGTCACGAGCCAACCGGCGCCCGGGTGGTAGGCCGTGCGCTCGGCGACGTTGACCGCCCGGGACCGCTCGGCCCAGTTGGCCAGCAGCTCCGCCACCTCGCCGCCGGCCGTGTCGTAGGCCAGCACGTCGTGACCGAGCGTCTCCAGCACCACCGGGGCGCCGGTCATCCGCGCCACCTCGCGGAGCACCTCGGACGGCTCGGCCCCGGACACCGTCAGCGCCGTGAAGGTCTCGTGCACCTGCTCGGCCGCCCGCAGCTCGGCCAGCTGGGCGTCGACGATCATCGCCACCACCGCCTCGGTGATGGCCACGAACCGGGTCTCCTGGGCCAGCGTGATCACGGGCAGTGACCGCCGCTCGGCCGCGGCCAGCAGCGCCGCCGGCAGCGCGTCGGTCCAGCGCCGGACCAGCTCGAAGACCACGCCGCTGGCCCCGGCGTCGGCCAGCCCGTCGATGTAGGCGGTGAGCTCGGCCGGGTCGTCACCGAGCGCGATGCCCGTGGTCAGCACCAGCTCGCCGCCGCGCAGCAGCGGCCCGATGTCCGCGACCTCGGCCACGTGCACCCATCGGACCCGGCCGTCCAGCCCCGCCGACCCGGCCGCCAGCCGGGGCCGGCCGCGCCGGATGAGCGGCATGGTCAGCACGTCCGACACGGACGGGAACACCGAGCTCTTGGCCAGCTTGGACACAGTGTCAGTCTAGGCGGCCCAACCCGCTACAGGTTGTCCATTACCGCGGTGACCCGCCGGGCCGCACACTCGCTTGCGGGTCCGGTCCACCACGGGAGGAACGCCATGTCGTCGCACGCTGAACTGCTCGCCCGGCACAAGGCTGTGCTGCCCGGGTGGCTCGCGCTGTACTACGACGAGCCGATCGAGATCACGCACGGCGAGGGCCGCCGCGTCACCGACGCCGAGGGCAACCAGTACCTGGACTTCTTCGCCGGCATCCTGACCAATGCCATCGGCTACGACATCGCGGAGATCTCCGACGCCGTGCGCGCGCAGCTGTCCGGCGGCATCGTGCACACCTCCACGCTGTACCTGATCCGCCAGCAGGTCGAGCTGGCCGAGAAGATCGCGCGGCTGTCCGGCATCCCCGACGCCAAGGTGTTCTTCACCAACTCGGGCACCGAGGCCAACGAGACGGCGATGATGCTGGCCACCCAGTTCCGCCGCAGCAACCAGGTGCTGGCCCTGCGCAACTCCTACCACGGCCGCGGGTTCGGCACGATCGCCGTCACCGGCAACCGCGGCTGGTCGGCCTCCTCGCTCAGTCCGGTCAACGTCAGCTACGTGCACGGCGGCAACCGCAATCGGGGGCCGTTCAAGGACTTCAGCGACGCCGACTACATCAAGGCCTGCGTGGCCGACCTGCGCGAGGTGCTGGCCACCGCCACCGCGGGCGACGTGGCGTGCATGATCGCCGAGCCGATCCAGGGCGTCGGCGGGTTCACCACCCCGCCCGACGGCCTGTTCGCGGCGTTCAAGGAAGTCTTGGACGAGAACGGGATTCTGCTCATCTCCGACGAGGTGCAGACCGGCTGGGGCCGGACCGGCGAGCACTTCTGGGGCATCGAGGCCCACGACGTCGTGCCGGATATGATGACCTTCGCCAAGGGGCTGGGCAACGGCTTCGCGATCGGCGGCGTGATCGCCCGTGGCGACATCATGGACAGCCTGACCGCCAACTCGATCTCCACCTTCGGCGGCAACCCGATCTCCACCGCGGCCGCCAACGCCACCCTGGACTACGTGCTGGAGCACGATCTCCAGGCCAATGCCCTGAAGCTGGGCAACAAGCTGATGAACGGCCTGCGCCACGTCGGCGATGAGAACCCGGTGATCGGCGACGTGCGCGGCAAGGGGCTGATGATCGGCGTCGAGCTGGTCGAGCCCGGCGGCGACGAGCCGAGCGCCCGTGCGGCGGCGAGGGTGTTGGAGGAGACGCGAAAGCGTGGCCTGCTGATCGGCAAGGGCGGCCTCAACGGGAACGTGCTGCGGCTGGCGCCACCGATGACGTTGACCGAGCCGGAGGCCGACGAGGCCCTGGACATCCTGGCCGAGTCCATTGCCGTGACCAACGAGGAGCTGTCCCGATGACCACGCACTGGATCGACGGCAAGCTGTGGACCGGCACCGCCTCGCGGGTCGGTGAGGTGTACGACCCGGCAACGGGTTCCGTGGCGTCCACTGTGGACTTCGCATCGGCCGACGTCGTCGACGAGGCGGTCGCGGCGGCGTCGAAGGCCTGGCTGACCTGGCGCGAGGCGTCGTTGGCGGCGCGGTCGACGGTGCTGTTCCGGTTCAGGGAACTGTTGGTGGCCAACAAGAGCGAGGTGGCCGCCCGCATCACCGCCGAGCACGGCAAGGTGCTCTCCGACGCGGCCGGCGAGGTGCAGCGGGCGATCGAGAACGTCGAGTACGCGTGCGGCATCCCGCAGCTGCTCAAGGGCGGCTTCAGCGAGAACGCGTCGACCCGGGTGGACGTGTACTCGATCCAGCAATCCCTCGGCGTGGTCGGCGTGATCTCGCCGTTCAACTTCCCGGCCATGGTGCCGCTGTGGTTCGTGCCGACCGCGATCGCCTGCGGCAACACGGTTGTGCTCAAGCCCAGCGAGAAGGACCCGTCGGCGTCGATGCTCATCGCCGACCTGTGGGCCCAGGCCGGGTTGCCGGCCGGTGTGCTCAACGTGGTCCACGGCGACAAGGTCGCCGTGGACCGGCTGCTGGAACACCGTGACGTCAAGGCGATCTCGTTCGTCGGTTCCACGCCGATCGCCCGCTACGTCTACGAGACCGGCACCGCCGCCGGCAAGCGCGTGCAGGCGTTGGGTGGCGCCAAGAACCACATGGTGGTGCTGCCCGACGCCGATCTCGATCTCGCCGCCGACGCCGCGGTGAACGCCGGCTTCGGCTCGGCGGGGGAGCGGTGCATGGCCGTTTCCGTCGTGGTGGCCGTGGATCCCATCGGCGACGAGCTGGTCGCCAAGATCGCCGAGCGGCTCCCGGGGTTGTCGGTCGGCGACGGGCGCAAGCCCGACAGCGAGATGGGCCCGCTGGTCACCGGGGCCCATCGCGACAAGGTCACGTCCTATCTGGACACCGGCGTGTCCGAGGGCGCCCGGCTCGTCGTCGACGGCCGCTCCCATGTGATCGACGGCGACTCGGCCGGTTTCTGGCTCGGGCCAACGCTTTTCGACGGCGTGGAGCCGGACATGACGCTCTACCGGGACGAGATCTTCGGCCCGGTGCTGTCGGTGGTGCGGCGGTCCTCGTACGAGGACGCCGTGGCGGTGGTGAACGACAACCCTTATGGCAACGGCGTTGCCATCTTCACCAACGACGGCGGGGCCGCGCGGCGGTTCCAGCACGAGGTCGAGGTGGGCATGGTCGGCGTCAACGTGCCGATCCCGGTGCCGGTGGCGTACTACTCGTTCGGCGGCTGGAAGCAGTCCCTGTTCGGCGATTCCCACGCCTACGGCCCGGAAGGCGTCCACTTCTACACCCGGTCCAAGGTCGTGACCAGCCGCTGGCTGGACCCGTCGCACGGCGGCATCAACCTCGGGTTCCCGCAGAACTCCTGACCTCCGTTGACGCAGGGAAGGACGCCTTACCCGCGTTGAACGAGGGTAAGGCGTCCTTCCCTGCATCAGGGTGGTTATTCGGTGAGGTGGCGCATGACGGCGGCGAAGACCATCTCCCGGGGCTGGGCGGTGTCGACGGCCAGTGCGGCGCCGGCCCAGCCCGGGAACGCCGTCTGCCGCTGCTGGACGTTGGCCCAGTGGCCGGCGTCGTGCCAGCCGGGGATGCCACGTGTGCGGGTTTCGAGGCGCTGGCGATGGGTCGTGGGGTTCGAGCAGATGCAGACCACCGCGCGGAAGTCGGCCCCGGTGCGTGAGGCCAGGCTGCGCCAGCGTTCCCGGGTGGCGACCCGCTCGGCCGGATAGTCGAGGATCGCCGACTGGCCGGCGACCAGTTGCCGTAACGCCAACGTGGTCAGCAGTTCCTCGGCAATGGACAGCGGTGACTCGAAATGCCGGCCTCCGAACGGGGTCAGCGCGCCGAGGAGCCAGTCGGCGGCGAAGACGGGGATGCCGAGCTCACGGCCGGTGGCGTCGGCCAGCGTGCTCTTGCCGCTGCCGGGCACGCCGGAGAACACGATCAGCCGCGCATCCGTTGCCGTGTCGGGAACATCGTGCCGCGCGAAGTCGGCCGGCAGGCGCGGCGTCAGGTCGTCGGGCACCAGCCCGGTGACGTAGGTGTGGACGATCCGGTGCGGTGAAGCGCTTTCCACCGTGCACGACACCACATCCACGGTTCCGTCATGGCGGCGGAGCCGAGCCCGCGCGGTCGTGTCGTTGACGAGGTCGAACCCGAGCACGACCACCGGCGAGTAGTCCATGGCCCGCCGCCGCGTGATCTTGACGTACTGCTCGGGCGGGACGGCCTCGGCGAACCCGGGCGCGAGCACCTCGGCGGCGTCCTCACCCCAGCCGCGTTCCCCGTCCAGGCCGTCGAGCACCCATTCCAGCCGGGCCACGGCCGGGCCGGTGATGAACCGCTGCACAGTGCTCACACTACTTGACGGACAGTCTCGGTAAGCCGTAGCTTACCGTTCGTGGCGACTTACCGAACCGACGGCCTCGGCGCGCTGGGCGACCCCATGCGCCGGGCCCTCTTCGAGCTGGTCGCCACCGGGCCGAAGGCCGTCGGCGAGCTCGCCCGCGAGCTGCCGATCAGCCGTCCGGCCGTGTCCCAACACCTCAAGGTGCTCAAGGAGGCCGGGCTGGTGATCGACGACGCCGTCGGCACCAGGCGCCTCTACCGGGTCGACCCGAGCGGGGTCGCGGGCCTACGGGCCTACCTGGACCTGGTGTGGGACCGCGCACTGGCCGCCTACGCGGCCGCCGTCGAGAACACACCCGAGGAGCCGTCATGAGCGTCGTCAGGACCGTCACCGTCAGGGCCGGCCAGCAGCACGCCTTCAAGGTCTTCACCGCCGGGTTCGCCACCTGGTGGCCGTCCTCGCACCACATCGGCAAGGCCGACATGGCCGAGGCGATCATGGAACAGCGGCAGGGCGGCCGTTGGTACGAGCGCGGCGTGGACGGCAGCGAGTGCGACTGGGGCACGGTGCTGGTCTACGACCCGCCCAACCGCGTGGTGGTCAGCTGGCACCTCAACGGCGAGTGGGCGTACGACCCGGACCCGGCCAAGGCCAGCGAGGTCGAGATCCGGTTCGTCGCCGAAGGCCCGGACGTGACCCGGGTCGAGCTGGAGCACCGGCACTTCGAGCGGCACGGCGGCAACTGGCAGGCCGTGGCCAGCGGCGTGGACAACGAGAACGGCTGGGCCGGCATCCTGCGGGGCTACGCCGATATCGCAGCGGCGTGACCTGGGCGGGGACGGATAGGGTCCATTCCGTGACCGCCGAACTGTCCTTCCCCCGCCAACAAGCCCGCACCCAGCGCTTCTCGCTCGGTGTGCCCAGGGCGTTCACCGTCGCACCGGACGGATCCCGGGTGCTGTTTCTGCGCTCCGCGTCGGGCACCGACCGTCGCACCGGCCTGTGGAGCCTGGACGTCGAGAGCGGGCGGGAGACCCCGCTGTTCGACCCCTTCTCCGACAGCGAGGACCTCTCGCCGGAGGAGCGGGCGCGCCGTGAGCGCAGCCGGGAGTCGGCCGCCGGTGTGGTCGGGTACGCCACCGACTCCGCGTTGACCGTCGCGGCGTTCGCGCTGTCCGGCAAGGTGCACGTGACCGACCTGGCCACCGGCGCGACCGCTGAGCTGGCCACGCCCGGTCCGGTGATCGATCCGAGGCCCGACCCGACCGGCCGGCACGTGGCGTACGCCGTGGTGGCCGGCGAGCTGCGGGTGGTCGGCGTGGACGGCTCAGGCGACCGGGGCCTGGCCGTGCCCGACGGGGACGAGGTTACGTGGGGCGTCGCCGAGTTCATCGCGGCCGAGGAGATGGATCGGTTCCGGGGCTACTGGTGGGCGCCGGACGGTGAGCGGCTGCTGGCCGCCCGCGTCGACAACAAGCCGGTGCAGCGCTGGCACATCGCCGACCCGGCCAACCCCGGCACGGTGCCGGCGGAGATCGCCTACCCGGCCGCCGGCACGCCCAACGCCGACGTCAGCCTCGCCGTGCTGGGCCTCGACGGCTCGCGCGTGGACGTGCAGTGGGACCGCGTGGCCTTCCCGTACCTGGCGACCGCGCACTGGTCGGCCGGCGGGGCGCCGCTGCTGCTCGTGCAGTCCCGTGACCAGCGCACGCAGCGGGTGCTGGCGTTGGATCCGGCCACCGGCGCGACTTCCGTGCTGCACGAGGACAGCGACCCGCAGTGGGTCGACATCATGCCCGGCGTGCCGGCGTGGACCAAGGACGGCCGGCTGGTCCGGATCGCCGCCATCGACGGCGCCTGGCGACTGGTCGTCGGCGACGACGTGTTGACCGACGGCTCGCTGCAAGTACGCTCCGTGACTTCAGTGACGACCGAAGACATCCTGGTCAGGGCGTCCGAGGGCGACCCCACGCAGATCCACACCTACCGCGTGCGCAAGGACGGCGTGGAGCGGCTGTCCGTCGGCGACGGCGTGCACGCCATCGCCCGTAGCGGCGACGTCACCGTGCGGCTGAGCACCGGTCTCGGCTTCTTCGGCACTGTGGCCGAGGTCTTCCGTGGCTCCGCTCGCGTCGGTGGCATCGAGTCCCTGGCCGAGACGCCGTCCATCACGCCCAACGTCCAGCTGCTGGAGCTGGGGGAGCGGGGCCTTCGCGGCGCCCTGCTGCTGCCCACCGGCTACGTCGACGGCCCGCTGCCCGTGCTGCTCGACCCGTACGGCGGGCCCCATGCGCAGCGCGTCGTGCAGACCCGGAATGCCTTCACCGCCTCGCAGTGGTTGGCCGACCAGGGCTTCGCCGTCCTCGTCGTCGACGGTCGCGGCACTCCCGGCCGGGGTCCCGGGTGGGAGCGGGCCATCCACCTCGACTTCGCCGGCGCCACCCTCGACGACCAGGTCGACGCCCTCCACGCCGCCGCCGCGCAGTTCCCGTTCCTGGACCTCTCCCGCGTCGCCATCCGGGGCTGGTCCTACGGCGGCTACCTGTCCGCCCTGGCCGTGCTTCGCCGCCCGGACGTCTTCCGGGCCGGCATCGCCGGCGCGCCCGTCACCGACTGGCGGCTCTACGACACCCACTACACCGAGCGCTATCTCGGTAACCCGGTTGAGCGGCCCGAGGTGTACGACGCCAACTCCCTCATCGAGGACGCCCCCAAGCTCAGCCAGGACCTCATGATCATCCACGGTCTGGCCGACGACAACGTGGTCGCCGCCCACACCCTGCGGTTGAGCTCGGCGTTGTTGGCCGCCGGCCGCCCCCACACCGTCCTGCCCCTCTCCGGCGTCACCCACATGACCCCGCAGGAACAGGTGGCGGAGAACCTCCTCCTGCTCCAGGTCGACTTCCTCAAGCGGTCTCTGGGCTGAGCCGGCGCTTTTTCACGTGAGTGGCTCATTTCGCATTGGCGGCCACTTGAGCCACTCATGTGGCGCGTTGGGGCGGGTGGTTCTCGCACGTGAGTGGCTCAGGTGGCTCTAGGAGCGAAATGAGCCACTCACGTAGCGAAAAAAGGAGGTTAGCGGGGGAGTTGGGCGGTGGCGCGGCGCATGCCGGAGAGCCAGCGGTCGATGTCGGAGGCCTTGCGCTGGAGGAAGGTGGCGACCTCGGGGTGGGGGAGGATGTGGAACTGCTCGGCGGCGAGGCCGTCGATGACCACGGAGGCGACGGCGGCGGGTTCGAGGATGTCGCCGAAGGCGGCGACGGCCAGGGCGGCGGTCTCGCCCTGCTCGATGCCGGGCATGAGCATGTCGGTCCGCACGCCCATGGGGCACAGGACGCTGACGCCGATGCCCTGGTCGCCGTAGGTGGCGGAGAGCCATTCGGCAAAGGCGACGGCGGCGTGCTTGGACACGTTGTACGGGGCGTCGCCGGGGGACATCAGCAGGCCGGCGGCCGACGCGGTGTTGAGGAAGTAGCCGCGGCCGCGCGAGAGCATTGACGGCAGGGCGGCGTTGGCCGCGTGCACGTGGGCCATGAGGTTGACGTTGAGGTTCGTCGCCCAGTCGGCGGGGGAGGCGTCCATGCCCCGGCCGAAGGCCACGCCGGCGTTGGAGCAGAACAGGTCGACGGGCCCGAAGTGGGACTCGGCGGCGGTGACCAGAGCGGCGACCTGGGCGGCGTCGGTGACGTCGGCGGCGACCGCGACGGAGTTGCCCCCGAGCTCGGCGGCGACGGCCGCGGCGGAGTCCCCGTTCACGTCGGAGACGACGATGCCGGCGGCCCCCTCGGCGGCGAAACGGCGGGCCAGGGCCGCCCCGATCCCCCGACCGGCCCCGGTCACCACGACCACGCTGTCGCGCACCTGCATGCCGAAGACCTCCTCGTAGCTCCTGCGTACCGACTGGTCGGTATTGTACCGTGGGGGTCACCCGACCACAGGAGCGACGAAGATGTCAGGTCTGACCGGCAAGACCGCGCTGATCACCGGCGCGTCCCGCGGCATCGGCAAGGCGATCGCCTTCGCGCTGGCCGCCCAGGGCGCGAACGTGGTGCTCTCCTCACGTAAGCAGGAGGCCCTCGACCAGGTCGCCGAGGAGCTGCGCGCGGCCCGGCCGGGGGCCAAGGTGCTGGCCAAGGCGGCCCACGTCGGCGAGCCGGAGCAGGCCCAGGCCTGTGTCGCGGCGGCGGTCGAGGAGTTCGGCAGCATCGACGTCCTGGTCAACAACGCCGGCACCAACCCGTACTACGGCCCGCTGGTCGACCTGGACGTGCCCCGCGCGGACAAGACCGTGCAGGTCAACCAGATGTCGGTGGTGCTGTGGACGGGCCTGGTGTGGAAGGCCTCGATGTCGGCCACCGGCGGCTCGGTCATCAACATCGCCTCGATCGGCGGCCTGGCCCCGGAGATCGGCATCGGCTACTACAACGCCACCAAGGCGGCGGTGATCCACCTGACCCGCCAGTTCGCCATGGAGCTGGCCCCCACCACCCGGGTGAACGCGATCGCCCCCGGCGTGGTGCGCACGCACCTGGCCCGCGGCCTGTGGGAGAACAACGAGGAGCAGCTGAACAAGGCGCTGCCGCTCGGCCGCATCGGCGAGCCGGAGGACATCGCCAAGGCGGCCGTCTTCCTGGCCGGCGACGACTCGTCCTGGATGACCGGCCAGACGCTGGTCATCGACGGCGGCGCCACGATTCGCCCGATGGTGGTCTGAGCATGAGGGAGCTTGCGAGCGAATCATTCAACGCAGTGCACGCGCGAACGCGCACGCCGAGTGCTAGCGAGGTGTGGAAGTGAGTCGTTGGGGTATCACGCTTCCGTTGGCCGGCATTCCGCTGCCGAAGCAGCGCGACCTGGTCAAGTCCCTGCCCGACCTGGGCTACACCGACGTGTGGTCGGCCGAGACGGCCGGCACGGACGCCTTCACGCCGCTGGCGCTGGCCGCGGAGTGGGCGCCCTCGCTGCGTCTGGGCACGGCCATCGCCCCGGTCTACACCCGCGGCCCCGGCCTGCTGGCCATGCAGGCGGCGACCATCGCCGAGCTCGCGCCGGGACGGTTCGCGCTGGGCATCGGGTCGAGCTCGCCGGTGATCGTGCAGGGCTGGAACGCCCGTGAGTTCACGGAGCCGTTCGCCAACGTCCGCGACACGCTGCGGTTCCTGCAGAAGGCGTTGGCCGGCGAGAAGGTGGACGGCGACTTCGGTTCGTTCAAGGTGAGCCGGTTCAAGCTGGAGCGGGTGCCCGAGCAGGCCCCGCAGATCATGCTGGCGGCGCTGCGCCCGGGCATGCTGCGGCTGGCCGCCAAGGAGGCCGACGGCGCGATCACCAACTGGCTGGCCCCGACCGACGTGCCGCGGGTGCGCGCGGAACTGGGCACGGGCAAGGAGTTGGTGGCCCGGGTCTTCGTCTGTCCGACGGAAGATGTTGCGGCGGCAAGGGCTTTGGGTCGGATGCTGATCAGCAGCTACCTGACGGTGCCGGCCTACGCGGCGTTCCACGACTGGCTGGGCCGCGGCGAGGACCTGGCCGAGATGCACCGGCTGTGGGCGGCGGGCGACCGCAAGGGCGCCAACGCGGCCATCCCGGACCACGTGGTGGACGACCTGGTCGTGCATGGCAGCCTCGACCGCTGCCGCGAGCGGGTGCAGGAGTACGTGGACAACGGCCTGGACACGCCCGCGATCATGGTGTTGCCCACGGGGGCGGACCAGTTCGACGTCGTCAGGGCCCTGGGCCGGAAGTAGAAGAGGGAGCGGGCGTGACCAAGGCATCGCAGGGGCGCGGCGAGCTGACCCCGATGGAGAGCCGCATCCTGCGCGCGGCGGTGAAGCTGTTCGCGGAGAAGGGCTTCGACGCCACCACCGTGCAGGAGGTGGTGACCTACGCCGAGGTGACCAAGGGCGCGCTCTACCACTACTTCGACTCCAAGGACGACCTGCTCTACGAGATCTACCACTCGCTGATCGGCCTGCAGACCGCCGAGCTGGACCGGATCATCGCCGAGGGCAACGGGGCGGTGCAGACCGTCCGGGCGATCATGGTCAACCTGGTCGTCACCACCGCGGACCGCATCGACGAGACGGCGGTGTTCGTCCGGGAGATGCACAAGCTGGACTCCGAGCGGATGGCCGCCTTCCGGGCCGACCGCCGGCGGTACCAGCGCACGTTCCGTGACGTCATCGCCAAGGCACAGGCGTCGGGGGAGTTCAGCTCGGTGACGCCGGCCGACACGGCGGTCCTGATCGCGCTGGGCGTGGTGAACCAATTGCCCACCTGGTATCGGCCGGACGGCCCCAAGTCCCCTGAGCAACTGGGTGCCGAGATCGCCGATTTCGTGCTGGCGGCGCTGGCGAACTAGAACCGACACCGAAATCCGGGCGAGTTCGGGGTGGGCATACCATCATTTGCCCATGACGGCTTTGGACACCCCGATCGTCCGTGTCGTGGTCGCGGAGGACCGCGTCCCGGTCAGATCCGGCCTGGACGCCGCGCTCGGGCACTTACCCGGCGTCGCCGTGGTCGGCACGGCGACGCACCACACCCAGGTACCTCCGCTGCTCGACCGGCACCGACCGGAAGTGCTGCTGCTCGGCCTGTCGCTGCCCGGCGGCGACGCGGTCGAGCTGACGCGCGCGGTCCGCGCCGAGCACCCCGCGACCGTGGTGATCGTGATCGCGGTGCTGCCCGCGACCAACGACCAGGTGCTGCCGGCGCTGCAGGCCGGCGCGGCCGGCTGGCTGCCGCCGACGGCCGACCGCGACACGGTGATCCGCGCCCTGCGGGCCGTGGTGGCCGGCGTGAATCCGGCCCCGCGTCGCCCGATCGGGCGAGATCACCGCGGCGAGCTGACGGCCCGCGAGGCCGACGTGCTCAGGCTGGTCGCCGCCGGCCTGACCAACGCGGAGATCGCCCGCCGGCTCGCCGTCAGCGAGGCGACCGTGAAGACGCACCTCAACCACGCCTACACCAAGGCCGGCCTGCAGAACCGGGCCGAGGCCGTCGAGTACGCGAAACGCCACGGACTGGGGCCGACCGAAGCCGAGTGAGCGGCATGGGTGACCTTACCCATGCCGGATGGGCAATCCCGGGTCTGTCGGCGTTGCCGCGCGCCCCGTGATACTTCTGGTGTGGGGGAGATCGACCTTGGGGAGGGGAATCCTGTGCAGGCGCCCGAATTCGGCATCGTCGCATGACGCGGAGGGGCTCCCGGTGACAGTGGGAGCCCCTCGCCTCAACGGTTACGAGCCGGCCGGCGGCACCGCGGGGCAGTGCGTGCCCTTCGCCGGCAGGGCCAGGGAAATCAGGTAGTCGTCGACCGCGTCGTCCACGCACGAGCTCTTGAAGTACTGGCCGTGGCCCCATCCGTCATAGGTGAGCAGGGTCGCGGTCGGCAGCTGACCGGCCACATCGGTCTGCCACACGTACGGCGTGGCCGGGTCGTGCAACGCGCCGACCATCAGCAGCGGTGGCACGCCGTGCACCTGGAGTCGCCGCTGCGGATTCTGGACGTGTTGTGTGCCGAGGCAGTTGCGCATGGCCGGCCAGCCCGTGCCGGAAACCCGGGTGACCGGAGCCAGGCGGTTGTCGAATTTCCGTTGGTAGGCAACGGCGGCGGCGTCGGGCAGGGGGAATGACCAGTCCGAGCAGAAGGCGAACTGGAAGTACGGCGAAACGCCGTTCGGCGGCATGGTGAACGTGCCGGCGTCGATCGCCCGGAGCTGCTGGGCGATCCCGGCCCAGTCCGGCCCGTACAGCGGCCGACCGGGCAGTTCGGACAGGAAGTCCGGGGTGATCTTCGCGCCGGTGCTGTCGACGAGCGTGCCGGCCTGGGCCTTGGCGTAGAGCCGGTCGAACAGGGCGTCGACGTCCTGGCCGTGCAGCACGCAGACCGTGGATCCGTTGCACCACTGGACAAAGACCTCGAACGAGTCTTCGCCGGACTGCGCCTCGGTACCCAGGAACGAGGTGACGTCCAGGTTGTGGTCCATGCTGCTGTCCAACGCCAGGGCGCGGATCCGCTGCGGGTACATCTCGGCGTACTGCTGGCCGATCAGCGTGCCGTAGGAGACGCCGTAGAAGGTCAGCTTGTCCTCGCCCAGCGCGACCCGGATCGCTTCCAGGTCGCGCGCCACGCTGAGATCGTCGATGTGGTCGAACAGCGGCCCGCTGCGCTGGCGGCAGTCGGCGGCCAGCTTCCGGTTGTACGACACGGCATCCGTGTACCCCTGGGGCGTCGAAGGATCCGACGTCGGCAGGGCCGCGACCAGCGTCGGATCGCAGGTGATGGGCTGGCTCTGGCCGGTGCCGCGCGGGTCGAAGCCGACGATGTCGAACCGGTCGTGGATCTGAGGCGTGAAGAAGTCCTTGTGCAGCAACCAGTCCGTGCCCGAGTTGCCGGGCCCGCCGGGATCGAACACCAGCGAGCCGAGGCGCTCGCTCGGCACGCGGGCCTTCCTGCGGGCCAGGGCCATAGTGTACGTGCCGGCGCCGGGATTGGCCCAGTCGATCGGCAGCACCAGCGATCCGCAGTCCACGGTCGCGTCCTGGGCGCACGGCGCCCAGGTGATGGAGCGCGCCGCAGAAGCGGTCACCGGCGTCGCCAAAGACACCGCGGTGGCGGCCGCGAGCGCCAAGGTCATCATCGTTCTCACCAGAAAGGTCCCTCCGTGACGGGTGGAGCTCCACGCTCGTCACGGAGGGAGTCTCGGTTCAAGGCCGGCGGCCGTTCCTGCCTCGGCCCGGCCGCCGGATCCGACCCGAACGGCCGCTAGAACCCGATGCTGGGCAACGGCGAGTGCTGGCCGGCGAAACCGGTGGTGGTCGGCGGCACGGCCGGGCAGTGCGTGCCCTTGGGCGGCAGCTTGCCCGAGATCAGGTACTGGTCGGTGGCGTCGACCACGCACGGGCTCTTGAAGTACTGCCCGTGGCCCCAGCCGTCATAGGTGAGCAGCGTGGAGTTGGGGATCTGGCTGGCCGCGCCGACCGACCACGCGTACGGCGTGGCCGGGTCGTGCTTGCCGCCGATGATCAGCAGCGGCGGCGTGCCGTGAACCTGGTACGGGTGCTGAGGATTGGCCACCTTGTCGACGCCGAGGCAGCCGGTCATGGCGCCCCAGCCGATGCCGGACAGGCGCAGCGTCGGCGCGACGGCGTTGCTGATCTTGCGCTCGACGGCGACGGCGCCGGCGTTGGGCAGGTCGAACTTCCAGTCCGAGCAGAAGGCGAACGGGAAGTACGTCAGCACCGGCGTGTCGGCCTTGGGACCGAACGCCGGCGTGGCGTCGGCCAGGGACTTCAGCGCCTGGGCCAGATAGGTCCAGTCCGGCCCGTACAGGTAGCCGACCGGGAGGTCCGACAGCTGGTCGGCGGTGATCGGCTGGCCGTCTGGGTCGACCAACTGGCCGGCCTGGGCCTTGGCGTAGAGCCGGTTGAACAGGGCGTTGACGTCCTGGCCGTGCAGCACGCAGGTGGCGTCGCGGTCGCACCACTTCACGAACTCCTGGAACGCGTCCTCGTCGGTCTGCGCCTCGGTGACCGTGAAGCCGGTGGTGCGCTGGCTGTGGTCCATATTGCTGTCCAGGGCCAGCGCGCGGACGTGGTCCGGGAACATCTCGGCGTACTGCTGTCCCATCAGCGTGCCGTAGGAGACGCCGTAGTAGGTCAGCTTCTTCTCACCCAGCGCGGCCCGTATCGCGTCGATGTCCTTGACCACGCTGATGTTGTCCACGTGGTCGATCAGCGGCCCGCTGAGCTTGCGGCAGTCGTCGGTCAGCGTCTTGCGGTACGCCACCGCGGCGGCGAAGCCCTTGGGCGTGTCCGGTGCTTCGGTCGGCGCCTGCGCCAGCACCGAGGCGTCGCACTTGATGGCGTCGTGCGGGTTCACGCCGCGCGGGTCGAAACCGATGATGTCGAACCGGCTCATCAGCTGCGGCGAGAACATGTTCGGGCTGTAGATCAGCGACAGCACGCCCGAACCGCCGGGGCCGCCCGGGTCGAACACCAGGGACCCGATGCGCTTGGCCGGATCCGTCGCCTTGCGGCGGGCCAGGGCCAGCGTGAACGTGCCGTCCTTCGGGTTGTCCCAGTTGATCGGGAGGACCAGCTGGCCGCAGTCGACGGTCGCGTCCTGGACACAGGGCGCCCAGGTGATCGTCCGGCTCGGCTGCTCCGGCGCCGCGGTCGCGGGCCCCGCGGTGGAGAGCCCTGTCGTCGTGATGGCGGCGAGCGCCACCACCGGCAGCGCCAGCGCTGCTCGTAATGTCTTCACTTGGTGTCCCCTCAGTAACGTGGCTCACACCCACAGATACCAGGAGAACCAGGCCAGTCAAGGAATTCGGGGGTTAACCCCCACGAATCCCTTGACTGTTAACGCTTTCCCCGTCACGCCTTGATGCGCGTGCCCTTGGGGTCAAACAGCGGGTCCTTCACCACCACGCCATTGACCCATTCGCCGAACAACTCCACCGAAAGGTCCGCGCCGATCGGGGTGTCCGCCGGCAGATAGGCGAACGCGATGGGCTTGTCCACGGTGTAACCGAATCCGCCGGTCGTCACGCGGCCGACCACCTCGCCGCCGATGCGCACCGGCTCACCGCCCAACGCGACCATGTGCTGCTGGTCGAGCGTCAGGCAGCGCAGGCGGCGGGTGATGCCCCGCTCCTTGGCCCGCAGCAGAGCGTCCCGGCCCAGGAACGGCCCGTCCTTCTTGACGCAGAAGCCCAGCCCGGCCTCGTAAGGATTGTGGTCGGGAGTGAGGTCGGAACCCCAGAGCCGGTAACCCTTCTCCAGCCGCATGCTGTCGATCGCCTTGTAACCGCCGGCGATCAGCCCGAAGTCCTGCCCGTACTCCCACAGCGCCGCCCACAGCGCGGCGCCGTACTCGGCCGAGGCGTAGAGCTCCCAGCCCAGCTCGCCCACGAAGGTCACGCGCTGCGCGGTCAGCGGCACGTCGCCGACGGTGATCTGCTGGGCCGTCATGTACGGGAACGACTCGTTGTCGAGGCCGGCCGGCGTCAGCTGGGCCAGGATCTTGCGCGCATTCGGGCCCCACAGGGCGAAACACGTGTACTGGCCGGTGACGTCGGTGATCCGCACCGAGCCGTCGTCCGGGGCGTGCTGACGCAGCCAGGCCAGGTCCCGCGAGCCGTAGGCGGTGCCGGTGACGATCCGGAAGAGGTCCTCCTCCAGCCGAGCCACCGTGAAGTCGCACTCGATGCCGCCGCGCGTGTTCAGCGCCTGGGTGTAGGTGACGCTGCCGACCTCGCGGTCGACATCGTTGGCGCACAACCAACTCAGCAGCTTCGCCGCGCCCGGCCCGGACACCTCGATCTTGGCGAACGAGGACTCGTCGAACAGGCCGGCGGCGGCGCGGGTACCTCGGTGCTCGGCCACGATGGCCGGTGACCAGCCCATGCCGGCCCAGCCCCGCGGCTGCATGAAGTCGTCGCCGCCGTACATGTTGTTCTGGTAGTAGTCGACCCGCTCCCAGCCGGACTTCTCGCTGAAATGGGCCTGCTGCTGGGAATGCCAGGCGTACACCGGCGACACCCGCAGCGGCCGGCCGGCGCTGCGCTGCCGGTGCGGGAACGGGATGTCGTAGTACGTCTCGTAGTTCTCGGTGACCCGGGCCAGCGTGTACGAGGGCGACCGGTACTGCCGGCCGAACCGTCGAATGTCCATGTGGGACACATCGAGCTGGGCCTCGCCGGCCACGATCCACTCGGCCATCACCTTGCCGATGCCGCCGGCGCCGGCGATGCCGTGCGCGCAGAACCCGGCGGCCACGAAGAAGCCGGCCACCTCGGTCTCGCCGAGGCAGAACTCGTTGTCCGGGGTGAAGGCCTCCGGCCCGTTGATCAGCTTGCGGATGCCCAGGTCGGCCATCACCGGCACGCGCATCGCGGCGTTCTCGCTGATCTCGGCGAACCGCTCCCAGTCGGCGGCGAGCAGCTTTCCGTTGAAGTCCTGGGGGATTCGGTCCAGGCCGGTGTCGTCGAGCGACCACGCCCGTGAGTCACGCTCGTAGCCGCCCATCAGCAGGCCGTCGACCTCCTCGCGCCAGTACACGAGGTTGTCCGGGTCGCGCAGCGTCGGCAGGTGCGTGCCGTCCCGCTCGCGCACCGGCTCCGTGACCACGTACTGGTGGGACATCGGGATGATCGGGATCCGCACGCCGGCCAGCCGGCCGATCTCCGCCGCGTACATGCCGCCGCAGTTGACGACGATCTCCGCCTCGAGGTCGCCCTTGTCGGTGCGGACCCTGGTCACCCGGCCGCGCTCGACGTCGATGCCGGTCACGCGGGTGTGCTGGTGGATGCGCACGCCGCCGGCGCGAGCCCCGGCGGCCAGCGAGTACGCCAGCTGTGAGGGGTCCACGTAGCCGTCGGTCGGCAGGTACGAGCCGCCCAGCACACCCTTGGTGTCCATGAGCGGGAACAGCTCGCGGGCCTGCTCGGCGCTGATCTCCTCCAGCGGCACGCCGAACGCCCGGGCCCAGCCGATCTGCCGGCGCACCTCGGCCATCCGGTCCGGCGTGCAGGCCAGCCGGATGCCGCCGCACTGCACCCAGCCGGGCGGATGTTCACCCGTCTGCAACTCGGCGTACAGCTGCGCGGAGTGCTGGTTCATCCTGGTCAGCGTCGGATCGGACCGCAGCTGGCCGACCAGCCCGGCCGAGTGGAAGGTCGAGCCGCTGGTCAGCTCGTCGCGGTCGAGCACGATCACGTCGCGTTCGCCCAGCTGGGCGAGGTGGTACGCGACGCTGGCGCCGCCCACCCCGCCACCGATGATCACGATCCGGGCCCGGTCGGGGAGTGCCCTGTCAGCTGCCACGACGCCCTTGTTACCGCATCGGGTTGACGCTGGCCAGCCGCGGGCCGACACTTGCTGATCACGTTCGTCCGATGGCGGGAGGCGCGGTCAGGTGGTGCTGGACGAGCCCGTGGTGGAATCGATCGTCGCCCAGGTGCCCGAGTTCGCCGGGCCGGTCGAGCTGACCGTGATCAAGGGCGGGCTCAGCCACCGGGTCGTGCGGGTGGACGCCGGCGGGAGACGGTTCGTGCTGCGGGTGCTCGACCCGGCCGTCGCCGAGGCCGGCCTGGGCGTGCCCATGGCCCAGGAGATCGCCAACACCGTGCAGGCGGCCGAGACCGGGGCCGGGCCGAAGGTGCTGCGGGTCCTGCCCGACGAGCACGCCCTGGTGCTGGAGTACGTGGACGGCGTGACGCTGTCGACCGCGGACGTGCCGGCCCACCTGGAGGGGATCGCCGCCGCGTGCCGCCGGCTGCACTCCGGGCGGCCGTTCGGCAACGACTTCGACATCTTCGACAAGCTGGCCGAGTTTCTCGCGCTGTGCGACCGGAACGGGCTGGGGCTGCCCGAGGGCTACGCCGACCAACTGCCGCTGGTGGCCCGCATCCGGGAGGCGCTGGCCGCCCGGCCGGTGCCGCGCGTGCCGTGCCACAACGACCTGCTGGCCGAGAACTTCATCGCCGACGGCGGCCGGGTGCGCATCGTCGACTACCAGCTGTCCGGCCAGAACGACCCGTGCTTCGAGCTGGGGGACATCGCCGCCGAGGCGCTGCTCGACGTGGACGGCGTGGCGCGGCTGGCCGACGCCTACTTCGGTCGGGACCGTTCCCCGGAACTGCTGGCCAGGGTGCGGCTGTACCGGACGATGTCCAACGTGACCTGGACGCTCTGGTTCACGGTCCACAGTGGACTACTTGGCGGCCGGGCCGCTGCCGACTTCGACTACGCGGCCGAGGCGGCCGCGAAGTGGGGGCGGGCGCTGAGCGATCTCGGCGACCCCGGGCTGGGAGAGTTGCTGGACACAGTGCGGAGGTAAGCCGTGAGCGAGCAGGTCGAGCACATCGACGACGACGCGACAACACTGGCCCGACTGGGCTACCGGCAGGAGTTGCGCCGGACGTGGAGCGGCTTCTCCAACTTCGCCATCTCCTTCTCCATCATCTCCATCCTGTCCGGCTGCTTCACCACGTTCGGCCAGGCCTGGAACAACGGCGGCCCGGTGGCGATCAGCTGGGGCTGGCCGGTGATCTCGGCCTTCATCCTGATCATCGGGCTGTGCATGTCCGAGCTGGTGTCGGCGTTCCCCACCGCCGGCGGCATCTACTGGTGGGCCTCGAAACTGGGCAAGCCGGTGCACGGCTGGTTCACCGGCTGGCTCAACCTGGTCGGGCTGGTCGCCGTGACCGCGTCCGTCGACTACGGCTGCGCCACCTTCATCTCCTTCTTCCTGTCCCTTGTGGACTCCGGATGGGAGGGCACGCTCAACGAGATCTTCGTCATCTTCGTGATCGTGCTGGTGCTGCACGCACTGATCAACATCTTCGGCAGCCACCTGGTCGCCATGCTCAACAACGTCTCCGTGTACTGGCACGTGGTCGGCGTCGTGGCCGTGGTGGCGATCCTGGCCTTCGCGCCCACCTCGCACCAGAGCTTCGCGTTCGTGTTCACCCAGCGGATCAACAACTCCGGCTTCGCCGACGGCACCTACTGGTTCTACGTGCTGCCGCTGGGTTTCCTGCTCACCCAGTACACGATCACCGGCTTCGACGCCTGCGCGCACATCTCCGAGGAGACCAAGGGGGCCGCGCGCACCGCCGCCCGTGGCATCTGGCAGTCCATTCTGTACTCGGCGATCGGCGGCTGGGTCCTGCTGCTGGCCTTCCTGTTCGCCGCCACCAACGTCGACGAGATCAACAAGCAGGCCGGCTTCGTCGGCTCGATCATCACCACCGCCCTGAACTCCAACCTGGCCATCGTGGTCATCGGCATCTCGGCCATCGGCCAGTTCTTCTGCGGCATGAGCTGCGTGACCAGCACGTCCCGGATGAGCTACGCCTTCAGCCGGGACGGCGCGGTCCCCGGCCACCGGCTGTGGTCCAAGCTGAACGCCAACCGGGTGCCGGTGAACGCCGTGATCGGCTCCTGCGTCGCCGGTCTCGTGCTGACGCTGCCCGCCCTGTACAAGAGCTCCGCCGGCGTGCCCACCGCGTTCTACGCCGTCGTGTCGGTGGCGGTGATCGGGCTGTACCTGGCGTTCCTGATCCCCATCGCCCTGCGGCTGCGGGCCGGCTCCTCGTTCGTGCCCGGGCCGTGGTCGTTGGGCCGCAACTACAAGTGGATGTGCTGGACGGCCATCATCGAGATCGTCATCATCTCGGTGTACTTCATCCTGCCCACCGTCCCCGCCGGCGTGCCGGGCGCCGCCGACTTCAGCTGGACGGCCGTGAACTACGCGCCGCTGGCCGTCGGCGGACTGGTGCTGCTGATCGCCATCTGGTGGTTCGCCTCGGCCCGCAAGTGGTTCACCGGCCCCAAGCACACTGTCGAGATCTGACACCCGTTCGGCCGAGAAGTCCCGGGCAACCATCCGGGACTTCTCGGCGTTGAAGGGACATGGGGGACATCGACAGCACCTCGTTCAAGGGCCTGACCCCGGTCTACCGGCGGGGCTCGTTCGACCAGTTGCACCGTTGGGAGCGGCGGTTCATCGGGTACGCCGTCGACGGCGGCCTGCACCTGGCCTTCGCCCTGGTCGTCTGGCTCGGGTTCGCCATCGCCCTGCCCGACGCCGACCTCTGGTGGCGGTTCGAGGTGGCCGTCGCCGGCTACGCGCTGGTGTCGTACGCGCACCGGGTGCTGTTCCAACGGCGGACCGGCACGACCATCGGCAAGGCGCTGGTGGGGATGTCCGTGGTCAGCGAGGACACCGGCGCCCGGCCTTCGCTGCTGGACCTGAACCTCCAGTGGTTCATCGGGGCGACGGCGGTCGGCGCGTACATGGCGTACCGGCTGCACGAGTTGATCTGAGGGGGCATTCATGGCGACCGAGACGGCCAGCCGGTGGCCGATCAGGGTGCCGGCCGAGAACGTGCACTCCAATGGCGAGTACCCCGGCCGACACTTGGGGGCGGTCTTCTCCGACATGCTGCTGCACGCGACCATCGGCGTGATCGTGGGCTTCTGGCTCGCGCCCGACGACCCGAACCTGCGGGCGTTGCTGTTCTGCCTCACCTACGTGGCGGCGTCGTCCGTGAACCGGGTGCTGGTCCAGTGGGCGTGGCAGCGGACGGTGGGCAAGGCGCTGTTCAAGCTGCGCATCGTGCGTGAGGACACGCGGGGACGGGTCTCCTTCTGGTCGCTGGTGGGGTGGTGGTTGCTGGGGAGTATCGCCGCGGCTTTCGGGATGATGTTGGAAGGGCTGTTGAACGGGCTGTAGATCGCGTGGGCGGCAGGGCCGTGCGCCTCACCGGCGACCTGACACAGGACGAGTTGCTGGCCGTGCTGGTCGACTGATGGCGGCGATCCCCGCCGTTCCCGGGCGGCTCAAAGAATTCCTGGGCCGCGCGGTACTACGAGCGGGACGAGGGTAGGTGGGAGCCCAAGGCCGCCTTCGCGGCGTTGGCGCGGCGATACCTATAGTTTGTGGCGTGGACGTTGCCCAGCTGTTGAGCCGGATCGCCGCCGACGGCGACTACAACCCGTTCTCCCTGAAGGACTTCGGGCCCGCGGAGATCGCCGAGGTGCGGGCGGCGTTGTCGTCGTCGGAGCTGCGGGAGGCGGCGTTGTCGGTGCTGGCCACCCTGCGTGAGCCGTTCGACCCCGCCCTGCTGCCGGCCGAGAAGCCGTTGCCGTTCAGCGAATGCGAGTTCTGGTACGCCTTGCCGACCAGCGACCAGGCCGCGGTGCTCGACGCGTTCGGCTTCTCGTCGCCCGTGCCGGTGACCATGCGCATGGGGCGGCTGGCTTGGCGGTTCGAGGGCAACCGGTGGTGGTCGGACCACGGCCGGTGCTCCGTCGTCTACGTGAGCCCCGTGTTGGACGGCTGGACCCTCGTGTTCGGTGAGCCCGCCGTCGACCATCACGCCGTCGGCACGCTCCCGCCCGGCGAGGACGATCCCTATGGGGTCAAACAAATGGCCGCCGACGAGGCCGCGCACCGCGCCGTGCGTCGTGAGCGGTGCGCGTCGTTGAGCCGCCGCTTCGGCGCCGCGCACCTGTACCTCAGGAGCTACGGGGACTCCACCACCTCGTGGTTCATCGCCGAACACGGCGAACTGATCCGTTGGTACGACCTCATGGTGCCCGAGCAGCAGATCGGCCCGCCCCACCCCGGTGAGGCCGGCTTCCGCCTCCCGCACGAGCCCAACCCGTGGCCCGACGACTCCTTCAACGACATCTTGTCGAACCACGTCGGCCGGGAGGCCGCCGTCCGCTTCCGTGACCGCTACCGCCAGCTCCAGGCCGAGTACAACGTCCCCGACTCGTGCAACGCCAACGACGTCGCTTCCGCCCTGTCCGTCCTACCGCGCGACCTCGGCCCCGGCACTGAGGTTCAGGGCCTCGGTGTGCTCGCGCGGACCGGTTGCCCAGGCTAGCGGCGCGTCGGCCACACCTGCCCCGAACCGTATTTCGGTGTGACGCTGAGCGGGACTCGCCGGGGTTCGGAAGCTGCTTCATGGTTGCCCGAGAGCGGGACTCGCGCCACAGGAGATAGTTGACGGCGGAAATTTAGCGGGGCTACGGTGAGTTTTCCCTGATCAGCGTGGACCGGGAGAAAAGAGACTGCCATGCCCAGTCGTCTCATGGCGGGTGCGGCGGCGTTGGCCGCCGTCGCTCTGCTGCTACCGGGCGCGAGCCCGGCGGATGCCCGGACCGGCTTCGCGATGCCGGGGATGGGGTGGAGCAGCTGGAGCGTGGAGGCCTCGACCCGGGCCACGTACGGCACGAGCTGGCTGACCGAGTCGCACGTCGAGGGTGCGGCGGACGCGGTGGCGTCGAAGCTGAAGTCGGCCGGGTACCGGTACATCGACATCGACTCCGGCTGGAACGCCGACCTGGCCTTCCACGGCCACACCGACGGCAACGGAATTCCGGACCCCGATCCGACCAGATTCCCCAACGGCATCGCCGGCGTGGCCGGCCACGTCCACGGCGAGGGTCTGCTGCTCGGGCTGTACACGACCGTGGGGCTGGACAAGGGCGTCTACGACAAGAACGCGCCCATCCTCGGTACCAGCTGCCACACCCAGGACATCGCCCAGCAGCCCCTGACCGCCACCAATGGCTGGGGCAGCTCGTGGAAGATCAACTACGCCAACTCCTGCGCCCAGGCCTACATCAGCTCCATCGCCAGCCGCTTCACCTCCTGGGGTGTTGACCTGATCAAGGTCGACGGCACGACGACTGACAACGTGGCCGACATCCAGGCCTGGTCCCGGGCCATCGACCAGACGGGCCGCAGCATCTGGCTCAGCACCAGCGCCTGGCCCGTGCCCCAGTCCATCGAGTCGCAACTTTCCAGCTACACCAACGATGTTCGGATCGACACGGACGTGGAGTGCTACTGCGGAACCTTGTCGACCTGGTCCAGTTCCGTCAGCGCGCGGTGGAACGACCTGCCGAACTGGCTGTCCGGCCTGCAGGCGGGCTACTTCCCGAACCTGGACTCGATGCCCATCTCCAACAACTCGGGCCAGGCCATCCAGGACGGCATCACCAGCACCGAACGCCAGAGCGTGATGACCTTCTGGTCCATGGCCTCCGCGCCCCTGTGGGTCGGCGGCGACGTCTACTTCCTTGACAGCGGGGCGGTTTCGATCCTGACCAACCCGGAAGTGGTTGCGGTGGACCAGGCCTCGCGGTTCCCGACGCGCGTGACCGGAGGCACCCTGCAGAAGTGGCGCAAGCAGATGCCCGACGGGAGCTGGGCCGTCGCCGTGTACAACATGGGCTCCTCGACGGCGAACATCACCGTGAACTGGAGCGATCTCGGGGTCAGCGACAGCCATCCGGTGCGGGACCTGGTGTCACGCACGGATCTGGGCTCGTTCAACGGAAGTTGGACCGCGACGGCCGTCCCGTCCCACGGCTCCCGGCTGATCAAGGTGGGGTGACCCCCGCGAACACCGCGAGTCCCGCTCTCGGGCGAGCATGTGTTGAGATCATGCCTGCCCGAG